>JAHDFX010000203.1 GCA_020627965.1 Saprospiraceae bacterium
GTATGAGCTTTATGTCGATTTACATTTGACTGATAAAAGCAAAAACCAATACGGAATATTGTCATTATATAAGAGTCCGAAAACCGATTTTTTCCATAAAAATTTAACACTTTTTTTTAAAAAAGTACCGTATAGCTTATTTATTGCTTTGATTTGGCAACTTTTAATGCCGCTAATACTGCATCCTTTATATCCCTTGGAGCATTGGCTTGTTCTACAGAGCTTATGGCTCTATCTATATTGATACCGTCATTAACAGGAGATTCAAATTCACTGAGGATCATCTTTTTGTCCAGAGAACTGTTCTTGTGAAGGATTTGTAATAGGAAATCAGGTCTTTTTTCTGCTATTTTGAACAACAACTCATTTGATGATTGTGAATATTCTGCAACATTTTGACAACTGTAGTTAAATGTTGAGAGAAATAAAGCAACAGTAGTGATATCTATATCCTTTATTTTATTTTCCGCTTTTTTCAAAATATCGGTCGAGCACCAGTATCTGGCATAAGTGGAATCTTGTTTAGCTGCATGCATACTTAGTTTTGATGCATCTACTTTATTCTGCATTACATCTTTTTTTCCAGTATTTCCATTTGATGCAGCTGTTTTATTTGTCGTATTGTTTTCTTCTGCTGTTTTGGAGGTCTGATTTCCCGAGCAGCTAAAAAGTAAGGTAAGTGCTAGTAATGTGATGATGTTTTTCATAGTCTTTATTTATTTTTTTCTTTGTAAAATATCCATTCCAATTCAATGTGTTCATCTCCAATAAATGTAGGCATTATTTGGTTTAATTCATTTTTGTAGGCATTCCAGTAATAGTGATATTTGCCTATATCCCATTGCATTTCAGTTGTTTCTCTATCCGGCATGGTCATATTTACTAACACATATTCTTCATAGTAATTCTTCTTCACGTAAATGACTAACCCCGATTTTTTGTGCTTATAGACTTCGCCTTTTTGAATCTTCAATTTTTCTTCTGTCTTATCAGAGTTTGATTTTATTTGGTGTCGATATTTTGCTTCTTCACCACCATATTTGGCATAACTTATTTCTTCTCTTAATTCCTTATTTTTTTGTTTCAGTGTATCAATAATAAATTTGTACTTATTTTCAATTTCCTCACTTTTAATTTTTAAGCTTTCAGCCACTCTATTTTCAGTGTTGTTATTTATTTCTTTTATTTTCGATTCTTTGTCATAATAAAAATAAGCCATCGCTCCAATAGCAATAAGTAAGATGAAAATTATAGTATTAGTATTCCATTTCATTTTTGAATAGTCTTTTTGTGTTTGTCGTTATATTTTTTTATTGTATTTCCAATTGAAAACTCCTCAACTCATATAATCCCAGCCCGTCTCATATAGCCCAAATTGTTCCACATAAGTCAGGAAATCGGCATAGAATGAATGTCCGCCGATCGTAGCACTATCACCTATCACAATGAGTTTTTTCTTGGCTCTGGTCATGGCTACATTCATACGGCGATGATCCGATAGAAAACCGATTTCACCTTTAGAATTAGAGCGTACCAAAGATATATAAATAATGTCCCGTTCCTGCCCCTGAAAACCATCTATAGTAGCAATGGTAATATGATCTTTAATACTTTCCAGTTTTTCAAAATCACCAAATTCAGTTTTGATATGTTCCACCTGTTCCCGATAAGGAGAAATAATGCCAATACTAGGCGGCTCACCTTCCGGAAATTGATCCAGTAATTTAGCTAAATGTTCGTACAATAACAGCCATTCGTCAGGATTGCCTTTACTGCCTGTTTCAGGATTAGCACGTTCTTCAAAACCACAGCCGGCAGTATCAATATAAACGAGCGGATGGTCGGCTTTTAGTTGCAACTTCCAATTTTCTACGGCTATATCTGCCAATAATTTTTTATCATAAAACTGTTGATTCGAGAAACCCATAATGATATTATTCATTCGGTATTGTACATTGAGAAAATTGACTTGACGAAAATTCTCCAAGCCTTTTTCTATCAAAGTTTTACTCAGTCCCTGACGGGCAGCTTTCAATGATTTTACAGTAGGTGGAAGCTGAAAAGGATCACCGGCAAGAATGACACGGCTGGCTCTGGTGATGGGAATCCAGGTCGCAGGTTCCAATGCCTGTGCAGCTTCATCTATGATAACCGTCCTGAATTTACAATCACGAAGTACATCACTGACCGTATTCACCAATGTGCAGGCAATAACATCCGCAGAGGAAATGATCTGGTCGATAAGGCGAGTTTCCAATTGTTTTGCCCAGGAACTTAGCTCTCCTGCTTCCTGATATAAAGCGGTCCGATTACGACGGTCGGCATGGGTAAAGGTGCGTTTGTATTTACTTGCTTTTCGACGACATTCGGCTGCTTGAACCTTTATTTTTTTGACATTCTTAGATTCTGGATGGTCGCTTAATCTACCGTCTAATGTATGTTTGATTAGCTTTTCATCCACTCTGGAAATATTGCCAATACGAACCACATTTAATCCTTCATCCGACAGGCGCTCGGTCATCAGATCGACTGCTGCATTACTGGCGGCCGTGACCAGTACGGTGTTTTCCTGTTTACACAATAGCTTAATAGCCTGTACGAGCGTGGTGGTTTTACCCGTTCCGGGAGGTCCGTGTACAATAGCTACATCATAGGCAGCCAGAATATTATTAATGGCCTGATTTTGTGATCTATTCAAGCCGGGAACTTCTATGTGATGACTGAGTTGCTGAAACTGAGGCTGCACCTTACCAAGAAAAATATCTCTCAATTCTGCCAGCCTGTTGCCTTTGGCTTTCATGGTCAGCTTCAAGGCTTTTTCCATTTCCAGATAAGTTCGTTCATCAAATAACAGATCAATACCGAGCAAGCCTTGTTTCATCCAATCAGGCGTATCCTTGCTGCTAAGAATGATCTTCATCTGGTTTTTATTGATGTACTTGATAATGCCAGTCTGCTCCTTTACATGTCGTTTTTCTTCCCTTAAAAAAATATTGACCGGCATACCCGATTTGAATTTATGTGCTTCGTTAAGGTTAGCTACTCTTTCGCCGATGATATAAGCCCTTTCACCATAAGTAAAGCCAGTTTTATTAACAAGGAAAGGATGCCAACATAAGCCTTTTTCTTTCTTTTTATTCAAAGGTAAGGACAGTACCAGTTTGCGATATTGTTCGAAGTCTTCTTCTTTTTCGATAAGAAGCGTATCTAGTACTTTTTGTAAGGGGGAAATATCAGCCATGTGGCGAAGTTAAGTTTAAATTCTAAAAAGGAAATAACAAATTCCAAATGAGAATAGTTAATAATTATCTTTGTAAACAAACATCTGCACTATGAAGTATCCAAAAACCTGTTTTATTATTATGCCTTACGGCAAAAAATCTGTTGGGGAAGAGACGGTTAATTTTGATGATTTATATCAAAATTTTATCAAAACGACGGTAGAAAAACTGAATATCGAATGTGTGAGATGTGATGAGATAGATGAAGCCGGTATGATACATCTCGATATGTTCAGACGCATCTATGAAGATGAAATCGCTATTGTTGACCTAACTTCTTTGAACGCAAATGTATTTTACGAATTAGGTTTAAGGCATGCTTTACGAAGTCGGACAACTATTCTGATTCGCAGAAATGGTACTCGTTTGCCATTTAATATCAAGGGCTTACGTGTTATTTCATATGATGATACAGATGTTTCTACATTGGCGGAAGCCCAAAAAGATATTACAAAATTTATAAAAAATAGCTTTTCTAGTCTGGAGATAGACAGCCCTATTTATCATGCTATAGAAGGCTTACAGGTTCGTCGTACACAGATTGTAAAGAAGCAGGAAACAATAGATTATGGTATTGGTAAACAAACAATTGGTATAAAAACGGGCGATATTGTAAAGATTAAAGATGTGGATGTTTGGGTAAATTCAGAAAATACCAATATGCTAATGGCTCGTCACTTCGACCAGTCTATTTCGGGAATTATTCGTTATATGGGGGCGGAAAAGGATATTGCCGGTCATGTATCTAACGACATAGTGGCTGATGCATTGAAAGCAAAGGTGGGTGCGCATTTGGCAGTAATGCCTGGCACTATTATACCTACCACTTCTGGTGAATTATTAAAATCTAATAAGGTCAAAAGAATTTTTCATGCAGCAGCAGTGACCGGAGAAACCGGCAAAGGCTATGCACCCATCAGGAATCTTGATGTTTGTGTCAGGCAGGCACTTGAACATATGGAAAAGGATGATAAACTCAATTCCATTATTTTTCCATTATTGGCTACGGGTGATGCACGAGGCGATGCCGAAGAAATAACAGGTATGCTGATAGAAACAGCTTTTAATTATTTTGAAGAGAATCCTGATAGCAGAGCAGGTAAGGTATATTTTCTGGCTTATACCAAGGCAGAACTTGAAATTTGTCGGTATTTCATGGAAAAGTTTTCTGAATGACAATAGTCCTAAAATAACAGCATGACTTTTGTAGTTTTAAGTAACGATGAAAAATGATAATTCGCCACCAAGTCCCGATAGCTATCGTGGACCAAGAATACTGAGCACCTTACTGTTCTTAGTATTCTTAATGGTGAAAATGTCTTATGTTCAAGCTCAAAATTTGCCGATTGATTCCTTATCCAACTGGCGGCAAATTACCATTAATACCCAAAATGATACCATTCAACTCGATAGCTTTACTGTATTGCCGGCTACTTTAAGTATTAAAAATAAACAGACTGGGGAACTGATCTCTGATGACGATTTTGAAGTACAGAATAATTTGCTGATCTGGCAAAATACGCCGGCTGCACCGGACGGATTAGAACTGACTTTTAGAATACTGCCCTACAATTTAGGCGAAAGCCTGAATAAAAAAGACACAACCTGGATAGGGCGGGAAGATGTATCTGACTATATTTTTAGCTATGAACCTTATAGCCAGTCGGCAGAGGTATTTGATTTTCAAGGACTGGATTATAATGGGAGTTTTGCCAGAGGCATTTCTTTTGGCAACAACCAGGATCTGGTGCTGAACTCTAGTTTTAATCTGCAATTGGCTGGTGATATTGGTGATGATATTGAAATTCTGGCTGCTATTTCTGATAATAATATCCCTCTACAGCCCGAAGGTAATACCCGTCAGTTACAGGAATTCGATCAGGTTTTTATTCAGTTGAAAAAAGATAAAAGCACCCTGCTTGCCGGCGATTATCAGATATCCCGACCGAAGGATGCTTACTTCATGAATTATTACCGCCGTTTGCAGGGGCTGTCTTTTGATACAGGGGCAAAACTAGGTAAAGGCGAACTCACAGGGCGTTTAAATGGGGCAGTTTCAAGGGGACTGTTTGCCCGAAATCAGTTTCCAGGACAGGAAGGTAATCAGGGACCTTATAAACTCACAGGAGCTAATAACGAACGGTTTTTGATCGTCCTTGCCGGAACGGAGAAAGTCTATATCGACGGGTTTTTATTGCAACGTGGTTCTGAAGACGATTATGTGATAGATTATAATGCCGGAGAAATTACTTTTACTGCCAATAAACTGATTACTAAAGATTCCCGGATCGTGGTGGAATTTACCTATTCAACGGATAATTATCTGCGGACGATCTATGGAACAGGACTGGATTATAAGACTGAAAAACTGAACCTCCGTTTTAATTTATATTCTGAACAAGATGCTAAAAATCAGTCAACACAAGAAGACCTGACAGTAGCACAAAGACAGTTATTCATAGACGCTGGTGACGATGTAGCAGACCGGCTTTTTCCCAGTATTGATACACTAGAGGGTTTTGATGCCAATCGTATTATGTACCGCATGGTGGATTCTCTGGTCAGTGGTGTAGCTTATGACAGTATTTTCGTTTACACGACCAATCCGGATAGTGCTAAGTATGTGCTTCGATTTACTGAATTGGGGGCAGGGCAGGGCAATTATATCCCGGTTCAATCCTCAGCTAATGGGCGGATATATGCCTGGGTAGCTCCTGATCTTTTTGGCAATCCGCAAGGTACGCATGAGCCTGTTATCCGACTCGTTGCGCCACAGCGTAAACAGCTTTTTACTATTGGAGGAGACTATCAGCTGACGAAGAATTCATCTATTATGACTGAGTTGGCATTAAGCAATACAGACCTGAATACGTTTTCTGACCTTGATGCTGATGATAATAATGGACTGGCAGTACGAACGGGTTATGTGAATAAAATTACTTTAGGTAAAAAAATACAAAAAGATAGCACACAAAAACAAACTCAGTCAGTGCTGGAAACCTTTGTAGATTATGAATATGCCGATGGTAATTTCAGAGCAATAGACCCGTATAGAGCTGTGGAGTTTTTGCGTGACTGGAATACCGACCGGACGATAAAAGTAGACGAACATGTGGCTCGTGGCGGTTTTAATTTATACAAAAAAGACCTGGGAAATATTAAATATGAGCTAGGCACTTATTTGCGGGATTCATTATATACTGGTTTGAAACATGCTGCACAGGCACGTATTGCCCGGAAGGGGTTTGAAGCTGAAGTATCTGGTAGTTATCTGACTTCCTCCGGTACTAAGGAAGATACCCGGTTTTTCCGCCCGAAAGCCCGTTTATCGAAGACTTTTAAGGAACTGAACAACTGGCAGATCGGTGTATATGGAGAGCGGGAAGATAACCGTCGTTTTAATCCTGATTCTGATACTTTATTGAATTCGAGCTTTTATTTTGACATCTTCAAAGCCTATCTGAAAAGCGGAGAATCGAATGAGTTTTCTTTTGGTACTGAATACACCCGTCGTTTCGATTATGCGCCTGATACGACTAATTTTGCATTGGCAACTGTCGCCGATGAAATCAATGTTTACGGGCTTTGGGGAAAGTATAAGCACTCTAAGTTGCGCTGGAACCTGACCTATCGAAATTTGGAAATTCAGGATAGCTTATTAACGGATCAACGCCCGCAAGAAACCTACCTCGGCAGACTGGAATATCTATTGAATATCAAAGGCGGACTCATTCGTGGGAATACGGTGTATGAACTAGGCTCAGGACAGCAGCAACGAATCGAATACACTTATGTGCAGGTAAATCCGGGAGAGGGGAGTTATACCTGGATCGATAGGAATGAAGATGGTGTAAAGCAATTAGATGAGTTTGAAATCGCCAACTTTCAGGATAATGCCGATCATATTCGAGTGACGACTTTTACCAATGATTTTATCCGTTCTGATAATGTGAATTTCAGTCAGAGTATTGGTTTTAATCCGGTTAAGATATGGCGTAACAGCGATAAAAAGGTTTTGCGTTTCTTTTCCAAATTTGCCACACAGTCTACGCTGCAAATTACCAGAAAAACGCTGGAAGCTGCCGAAGTATTACCCTGGAATCCCTTCCAATTGCAGGTGTCTGATTCTTCATTGGTCTCCTTGACTGCCAATATCAGAAACACCATATTTTTTAATCGACTAGACCCGAAATACGGCTTCGAGGTCGGTATGCAGGACAATAGAAACCGACTGATTTTGACAACGGGTTATGAAGCTCGCCGTCGGACTGAGCAGTCTGTAAAAGCACGTTGGAATCCAAGCAAAAAAGTGGGTACAAAGCTACTCGTCGCACAAGGCAGTCGCTATAATGATTCCGAGTTTTTTCAAAATAAAGACTATGACATCCAGTTTTTCAGCGTAGAGCCGGAACTGACTTTATTGTTTAAAGAAAAGCATACTCGTATTCAGTTTGCCTATGCTTTCTCGGATCGTAAGAATAGGGTAGGCTTAGAAGAAACAGCCCTCAGCAATGATGTCAGTTTTAATGTTACTTACAACAAAGTCTCCAAATCAGAGATCAGAAGCGGTTTTTCTTTTGTGAATGTCAATTACTCCGGTCAGCCCAATACGCCCGTCGAATATGCGATGCTGGAAGGCTTACAAAATGGCAAAAACTACCTCTGGAACCTGACTTTTGAACGCCGCATCGCCCGAAATGTGCTGATGAATATTAGTTATGAAGGACGTAAGACGGGTATGAATCCTGTGGTGCATATTGGTAGAGCTAGTGTGCGGGCTACTTTTTAGCACTTTGTGAAATAGAAAACCACCAAATTACGGCTCAAATGAGTAAAAATTAGACATTTCTAAATTTCA
Source organism: Saprospiraceae bacterium (assembly GCA_020627965.1). GTDB lineage: Bacteria > Bacteroidota > Bacteroidia > Chitinophagales > Saprospiraceae > JAHDEO01. The sequence goes on from JAHDFX010000203.1 coordinate 8,140, forward strand.
TTTTGAATGAAACTCATTTGAACCAAAGAATATTTACCTTCGCCGAGCTTTATCCCTCTCTCTCTTTTTTAACAACTTTATTTTTTAAAATTCACACATCATGAGAAAACCACTTTTAATAGTCTTTTTTATTTTCTTCTATTTGAGCTTTTTTGCTCAAAATTTAAATTTTGTTGACTGTTCATTTGGGCAGGAAGAAGAAAGTCTTAGTACAGTACCTACGCAACAAACACCCGACATTAATATCCCAGAACTAATAGAAAGAGGCAGTAGATTGTCTAATGCCTCTGTAATACAAATCGGTTCTTCTTATAACATTTTCTCCATTTTATTGTCCATTCAAAATCAGGTTATGTACAATCCCGACATTAACACGATTGTTATGGGGCATCGTCAGAATAATGGAGAACCAGGTGGCTCTGGCACTTTGAGCTATGATTATTCAACAGATGGTGGGGCTACATGGAACACTATGAACAAACCAATAACACCAACATTGGATTTGAGTAATGGCGCTGGGCTAAACATAGGAAATGGTAATCGTTATCCTAATACTACAATTTACAATCCAGCAGGAAACACTGATCCTAATAATGCTGTTTTATTGGCAGTAGGTGCAGCTCTACATGAAGACCCGGTTTTTGGTCAGGACTGGGGGTGGGAAGTTGTGGCTTCTTCTCCACTAATATATGATGAAACTAAGGTTTCTGAAAGATATTATACCATTCCTGATTCAAATGCATACTATGTTGGTGGCTTAAATATAGTGCCAAATGGAGATGTCCATTATGCTAATTTTTTATGGAATACGGATGTTATAAACTATCCACAAAATTATAGAGAAATTATTTTAAGCAAATTGAATTATAATGCAGCCACTTCATCTTTTGACCGAACTACACAAAATTTGATGATTAACCAGGATATGGTTGAAGCTGTTACCCTACCTTGGTTACGTAACATAAATATGGCCTTCAGCCCTGATGGAATGATTGGCTATGTTATGGCACATGGTACTGCGGATGGTCAGGTGAATACATCTTATGGCTATAACATCCAACCGATTATTTTCAAAACTACAGATGGTGGCACGACTTGGAGTTATGTTGAAGATATGGATTACTCCTGTTTTAGTAACCTGTCAGATAATACAATAGCTACTAATCAGGGAACGGGTCCAGCAATTCCGTTTATTGGTACTAATGATATGATCGTAGATGAAAAAGGTGATTTACACATTTTCACCATAGCAGAAAGCCGTTTTACGACTTCTTTAGATTCACTTGGCTGGACTTATGTTGGTCAAGGTTCCAGAACAATGTACCACCTCATTACAGATGGGACATTGTGGAGGTCAAATTATATTTATACACCTTTAACGGATGTTAGTGCTATCGGTTCAAGGGTTGTAGACCACCGTCCACAAATATCAAGAAATACCAACGGGGATAAAATATTTATGACTTGGGTCGATACAGATCCGGTGGAAACAGGGCTAAACGTAAATAGTGCTCCAGATGCTTGGGGAATGGGCTACGATATCAATACCTTTGGATATACGACGGCTAAAAACCTTACCGCTGGTACTGGTGGAAATTTTCAGGCTTTCTATGCTACAATATCTCCGATTTGCATTTCTAATGGTAATGCTTTCGATTATCAAATCCCTCTGGTATATGGTGTACCTACTGGAGGTTCCGGGGATCCGATGAACTATTGGTATCTTCACGAAGCAGGTTTCGATGAAACAGAGTTTGGTGCTTGGGTAGGTACCGATATAGCTACTGATGCTTCATGCGAACAGATATCAGTTGATAACGACAATCTCCTTCTAAATACAGCAGAAATTAGTGTTTTCCCTAATCCAACTCAAGGCTTAGTAAATGTAGACTTGAGTGAGTTAGACAAAAGTGTTGATATTGATGTGGTTGATGTTCTTGGCAATCAAATTATGCGACTGAATAAACAGACAGGTTTGATAAGTCTTGACTTTGGAGAAATGTCTAAGGGTGTTTACTTTATACGAGTACATACTAACAACGGAGTTGTTACAAAGAAAATATCATTCTTGAAATAAATTATAGATAATTCTGTCCAATTACTTAACACAAAAAATGCATATTTCACCACAGATGTACATGGATTATCACAGATTGATATAGAGTCTGTGTAAATCGGTGCTATCTGTGGTGAATAATGACATATGATAATACCTCTATAAAAAGTCTCTTTTCTCTCAGTATTGCTTGCAATACGGTCTCTCAGTGAGCTTGCGAACGATCTCTCCTCTCGCAGCCCGAAGGGCGATCTCTTTAAGCTACGTCATCCAAATTCAAATTAATCATACGCAGACGCCTGTTCTTATTGATCTTAAAAGTCCTTCGTTTCATGATCCAGCGTAAGATGATTCCGCCGACAATAGCCGTTCCGCCCACGAAGGCGCCTATAGCTCCAAAAGTACTCCCAAAAAGCACAGCATCCATGATGCCAATTCCGATAAATGCTACCCCAAAATTGAAAAGTTTTCTACCCAGAAATCGGCGTTGAATATCCCTGTTAGTCATTCGTATTTCGGTAATATCACTAAGTCGAACTTGCCCGTGGTTTAATTTGATCAAACCTTTTTCAGTATTCAGGCCCTGAATAATAACCGTATGAAAATAATCATCGCCGACTACTCTGAAAGTCAGTTCATCGCCCACATAAAAACGTATAGCTTTCTTCTTACCAAAAGCATCCATCTGAATAAACTTCTGAGCATCAGCAATAAAGCAGGAGAGTATAAAAAGAAAGGTAATAAATATTCGCATTATATTGTTTTGGGATAAAACGCAGACAATACTTACTTCGTCCACTTAATGTTTTAGATATGCTTCATCGAGTATCAAAGCCGCTTGCGGCCCCGTACAAAACAACAGATCCAGAATACTCAGATTTTCCAAAAAGCCATGTCGCTCTTCAAAAACCTGATTATAAGAAATGGATTTAAAATGTTCATCGGGTCTTTCTCGATGCGCTTTAGGGTGAATGGCATTGCGCAGATCAAGTTTGTTCTGGGGCTGTTTTTCATAAGTTTCAGTCAATTGTATGTCTGTATCAATAGGCAATAATTCGATGATCGTCTCCATCAGAGCCCAATTGAAATCAAACAAAAACTCTTCTTTCTTTTCATAAAAAGGAGCCAGTTCATCACAATAATGTTCAAAGAAAGGCGCCCGTCCATAAGCCGAACGAATAGCTTCCCAATG
>JAHDFX010000007.1:0-38021 GCA_020627965.1 Saprospiraceae bacterium
TTTATATAATATTACAAAAGAGCAACCCGAATTAAAAGAAGAACTGAAAGCAGTTATAGAAGATTTATATGAGCATAGATCTGCTGGATTTAAAAGCAGAAGTAGAAAAACCTTAAAAGGACTTCAAAAACTTTAAGAATTATCATATCGACAAAATTTATTTTTTCCGTACTATTGCCTTATGAATATCAGAATAATCTCAGCCGGTGCCGGTAGTGGCAAAACATACCGTCTCACCAAAGAAATGGTAGAACTTCTGAAACCCGGACAAAACAACAGTGTCAGAGCCGCAGGTATCATTGCCACAACTTTCACAAAAAAAGCAGCTACAGAACTTAAAGAACGAGTACGCGTCTCTCTGCTTACAGAGGGGCTTTCCGAACAGGCTGATGATCTCGCTAATGCCATGATAGGAACGGTTCACAGTATAGGCGTTAAACTTCTTAAGCGTTTTGCCTTTGAAGCTGGTGTATCTCCTGAAGTTGACATTATTGCAGATGAAGATATGCAGGTCATGTTCAATGAATCCCTGGCGGCTATACTTCACCCCAAACGCATTAAAGAAATGGAACAACTGGCGGAGCGGCTGGGACTGAATAAAAAGGAACGCTATGACTGGCGTCAGGAAATCCGAAGCCTCACTGAAATCGCTCGGGCTAATAATTTCGCAGGTATAACACTTCAAGAAAGCTGTGAAAAATCATTGCAAAGTTTATTTGAATTCATTCCCCCTCTAGCAAAAACGACGGAAGAGGAGTTCAATCAGGAATTACGACGTAGGCTATCCGATACGCTAACTATTATCCGAAATAATGAAGACAGTACCAAAACAACTCAAAAAACGATCAATGCTGTTCAAGCCATTTTAAACAACCTGAATGTAAAAGGAGAACTCAATTGGCATGAATGGGTAAAACTCCAAAAAGAACACAATAAGATCGGCAAAAAGAGTCGGGACGACTACTACCCTATTGCAGAATGGACCGCACTTCACAATACGCATCCTCGCTTTCATCGCGACATCCGTGAGTTTATCACTAATATTTTTCACATCTCCATAGAGGCACTTGAAGAATATGATTACTACAAGAAAAGAAGAGGATTGATCGATTATACCGACATGGAAGTCAGTGTACTTCAATTACTGGATAACAAACAGGTGCAAGAAGTTCTCAAAGATGAACTTGACCTTCTTATGGTCGATGAATTTCAGGATACTAATCCTATCCAACTGGAAATTTTCCTCAAACTTTCCCGCCTTGCCAATCAGTCTATCTGGGTAGGTGATCCCAAGCAATCTATCTATGGATTCAGAGGTGCAGAACCTGAACTAATGCAAGCGATCATAAGAAAAATGGGCGGCATTAAAGAAGAAGATATTCTAAAATACTCCTGGCGTTCCCGGGAAGACCTGGTCTATATAGTGAACGCTTTGTTTTGTAAAGCTTTTCAACAATTGCCTGCTGAACAGATTGCCCTAAATCCGCAACGAACTAAAGCAGGAAATCAATTTTTTGAAACAGAACCTATACAACTGGAAACAGCTCTAAAACATTGGCATTTTGAACATGAAGGTAATCGCACGCCTAACATGACCTGGATGAATAATTGTATCGCACACAATATTCGTCAAATGCTGGAAGCAGGCATTTATATTATTGATCGGGAAACCGGAGAATGTAGAAAAGCTGAAGCAGGAGACATTGCTGTACTTTGCAGGAGCAATAAAGCCTGTATTGATATAGCTGATGCGCTTCATCAAGCCGGACTAAAAGCAGCTATAGCACGCAGTGGGTTGACTTTTACAGCAGAGGTTCAACTGATCCTGGCTTGCCTAAAATATATACTTCATCGGTCAGATTCATTGTCTGTTGCCGAAATTTTGCGCCTTGCTGGCAATTATGACATCAGCCATATCATTCAACTTCGATTGGAATATTTGGCTAAAAAAGAAGCCGGAGAATTTGTATATAAATGGGATGACGAACATGAGCTGATTAAACAATTGGATGAACTCCGAGAACAGGTAGTCGAACTCTCAGGTAGTGAGATCTTGAATCTGGTTCTGGAAGAATTAGAATTAAAACGCATCATAGCCACATGGGGAAATGTCAGACAACGGTTCGATAATGTAGATGCTTTACGCAAAATGGCATTACAATATGAAGATACTTGCAATAGGCTACATACCGCCGCTTCATTAAGTGGTTTTTTGCTTTGGCTCAATGAAAAAGCAAATGATGAAGCAGACGAACAAGGTGCCAGAGAAAATCCAGATGCTATCAATGTAATGACCTATCATCGTAGCAAAGGACTGGAATGGAATATCGTAATTTGTCACAATCTGGAAAATACATTACGCGATAAGGTCTGGGGCATGAATATCATATCTGAACAGGATGAAGTAGATTTAAATGCGCCGCTGGCTAATCGCTGGCTTCGTTATTGGATAAATCCTTATTCAGATCAAGTAAAAGGTACTGCTCTAAATGATGCTATTTCTACTAGTCCGGTAAAAGAAGCCGCTACTCTACAGGCACTACAGGAAGAAGCACGTTTATTATACGTAGGTCTGACCAGAGCACGAGATTACCTCGTTTTCCCCACACGAAAATCGTCGACTAAATGGCTAAACCGAGTTTGGAATGAAGGCGATGAATCAACACCTACACTAGATTTGGAAAGCTATGAATCTCCCTGGGAATGGTCAGGAAATTTAATCTCTATAGATACGAAAGTTCAGTTTTATGAGAAAATTTTTCAATACATTCAGACAAAGGATAAAGAAACTACCTATTTGGAAAAACGCCTGGGCGGACAATCTTATCCCATGCTAAAACCAGACATCATTCTGGACGCTCCGATACAATTTAATATCACAAAACAAATAGAAATAGAACCAGTTAAGGTGCATCAGGATATAGAAGAACATCACATTTCAGCACTTTACAAGGCTTTTTTATATGCAGATCAGCCCCAGGAACCTAGCTCCAAACGCAATCATATAGCAAATCACACTATTTCACAATTCAATGACATTCAGACAAAAAGCTCAGACATTTTACCTGCATCAACCTCATTCTATTTATTTGTAGAAAACCAATTTGAAATAAAAAGAATATTAAAAAACTACCCAATTGTACAAAGTCATCATCAACAAGTCGTAGAAACTGTAGCTGACATCCTACTAGAAACGCCTAAAGGACTTATTGTCATACAGTTTTGCAGCCAATCTGTTCATATTCAAAAAACAAAATCAACCATAAAAGAACTTATACCTGCTCTCCATTACATAAAAAACGGATTAAAAAATTGTGCAGAACTATGGGTTTATTTTGGCATATCTGGTGTTCTAACAAAAATAGAATTGCCAGAATAACCTCAAAAAAACTACAAATTAAAATATTGCAAAATGTCACAATAAGATCATTTTTCATCCATTATTGTGACTGCTTCCAAAGGCACTTTTATCCATATAGCATACTTCATTCACCATATTGTTTTACTTTACAGTTAGTTAGCAACAAATAAAAATATCTCACATAAGTAAAAACAGAACATCTCTTCCTGCACAATTATCTCTTCACAGTCACACTACACAACTTAGTACTTAGCGGGTGTTTTTACAATGTCACACATTGTAGTACGTAATACACAGTTCCAATTTTAGGAAACACAATTCCCTTATTTCAAAACGGCAAGAGATAAGGGAGGGGTGTTTTCCATATCATTTATATATACTACATCATGGCAAATTATAGACATCTGTTATCACACCCTCAGATTCTACAAGCAGACATTCATAAGTCTCCAAAAATATTGAAACAAACTCAACGTTTTTTGCTTGTTTTCCTACTAAGCATATCCTACGGGGCAACATATGCCCAAACAATTGACATCAATTTATCAAACTCTGTATTTTCACTTTGCGGAGAATCTGTTTTGATGACGGTGGAAGTCACCAACAATACTGGTGATACCATTACTGGAGATTTATTAGTATTAGATTTTTCAGGAGCTTCGCTATATAGTTGGGACAATTTCAATAGCTTGTCTGGTAATATAAATACAGTAGACTTTTCTGCTCCTAGTTTTTCCACTGGAGCAGATATGTTAGATGGCGACAGCTATAGTTTTACACTAGAAATTAATGCTGAATGTGGTGCAGAATTACTCGAAGCCCCAGCTATTTTAGCCAATTTTTACTCTAATGAAGTTAATCCCGATGCAACATTGCTTGAAGGCTTTAACACAATATTTGCAGACTTATCCATCATATCTACTGAAATTGCAGGTAATATACGTGCTACCCTCAATATCTTTGATGCGGTTATCAATGTACCTGACACTTTAAAAGTTCCTCTGGTAAATGCCGGCCAGGGTTCCATTGATAAAGCAACATATTTCGTGATAGAGTCTGCATCTGTAGAATATGTAGATGTTTTGGTTAATGGTGTATCTCTTAATCAAGTAGGTACTAGTGGAGATACGATCTTTTTCGAGTTAGACGGCAGTCATTTCATGAATACCGTCGGTGCAGCTTCTAATGGAGACAACTTCTTTGATGAAAATGAGGTCTTAATGATCTGTGAGGTATGGCAGGGAAGCAATTGCTCTAGTACAGAGCCTATAAGACGTGGCGCTCAATATGGATGCACAGCCGATCCTCTTGACTTTTGCAGAGTTAGTAATGTACCAACTACAGGAGTAAGTTATGCTTTTGCCTTACCTGAATTGGTTGGCTATAGATATGACCAATTGTCAAATCGCCCCGCCTGTTACGCAGATACTCCTACAACCCTGTCTGTCATAGTTGTTAATGAAGGAAATGCTCCTGCTCAAACAGCTAAATTGGATATATATCAACACTGGTTTCCTGGAGCCATAGATATTACAGGCTTTCAGGCTTACACTGCCGATCAGCCTACAATTACATATACGACAGCTAATCTTATTAACACCAGTAATAACCAAAGTTGTAGCGCAGGCCCCAATTTTTACAGAGGTGTAGATGTTACTTTTCAGGATATAGACCTCTATCCGGGCGATACACTTTTTGTCACTTATCAACTTAATCATGGATGTGATTGCCGGGCATGCGACATACAAAATGTTTATGATTCACAAGTAAGAGATATTACCTGGACAGATTTCTGTGCCAGAACTTATATAGATAACGACAATGTCGATTTCTCGGAACATGATGCCGTTCTTCAGGGCTTTTTTCAGGGCGAATCGGATATCACTAACACGGGGGCTCAACATTGTTTTGTATATCAAATTACATCAGGCTATTCGCAATGGTTCAGTGGGGCAAACTATCCAGATGCTTATTTTGAATCACAAATTGATGTTCAGCCAGGTATAGACATTGTTAGCGTACAAAATATTAATGCAAGTGGAGTCCCGACTGCTTCAACAAGCATTTTTTCCAATACAGATGGAGGTGCTGGAGCAAATGATGAGACCATTGTAAGAACAACAAGTAATGTTAGTAATGTATTTGAAATATGTGTCAATGTAGATTGCTCAGAAGTAGGCACCGCCTGCCCCACCTCCTCCACACTCAATATGACCAATTATTTCGTAGCTGATCCCAGTTGTGCTGCCAGTTGTCAGGCAAATGTTTCATGCTCCTCTTCATTTGCAATGGTCTTTGATTGTCCACCTTGTGGCCCATGTGATGGCTTGTCCAATACAGAACTCAAAATAGAAAGACAAAATTTTGGTGAATATGATAGTAATAATGATGGAATTGGAGATGGATCAGTAGCAGATGCCAGCTCTTTTGGCATAGAAACAGACCGATTCCTGGCAGGCGATACATTAAAAGCTTACATGACAGGAATTGTTAATGATGGTTCTCCTCTACCAACGCCTCACGAATGGGAACATGCCTTTCTGGAATTAGATGTATTTACTGACGATTTTGTCATTCTTGGAGGTGATATTTCTGTTTATGATGCCAGTACAAACACGACTTTATCTTGTAATACTTTATTTCAATATGCTGATAATAGCAATTTTATTACGGATATCTCAGCCCCATCTATGAATTCACTCGGATGTGATGATTTCGATGGTTTTCAATATGCTGGTGGCGATTCTTTATTTTTATGCGTCTATTTCACCCCTAAAGAACCCTTAGTTGGCGTTTCTTCTACTCCAATCATTTACAGCCCTATGTGGTATCTAAGTGATGACCCAACAGTCGGAACAGACCGAGATCGTTGTAATTTCTTATTAGAAACACTTAACCAGATTGGTTATTCAACATACTATAGAACAGAAATAGGTGGACGAAACTTTGGAGGCTGCGAAACATCTCCTTTCTGGACTGAGAATGAACTTTGGTATGGCTCAAGAGGATTTGATGAGTTTAATTATGAAATCAGAAAACCAGGTATACCCCAAACATATACTTTTGTGAAAGCCCCAGAATTTTCATTCGTATTAGAAGATTTCCTGTTTCGGGGAAGAGAATTTTATGGAAGTGATACAGATGTATTTTTTACAACACCTCCTACCTCATTTTTCAATATTAATGGCGATACACTTACTTTCTTCGCTCAAGATTACATCAATTCTCTTGGAAATATTCAACTTGATGATGGGCTTAGATATTATTTTTACCCAAGAATTATAGGCAATTGCCAAAGTGAAATTGGCACCTATACATCATGTAATGCCACTACATTTGATGTTGATGATAATGTATTTTTTCAAGACACCTACTCATTCGATGAAAGATGTGAAAATTGGGATTATACAGGAGGCCCCACACTTGAAGTCAATGCCCTTTCTCCTCTAAATGAACTATTCCAACAAAGTTCATGTACAAGGCTTACACTAACTAATACAACCAATATTCCCGCACCTTTCACGTTTTTACACGCTGAAGATGTTAATAATGGACTTGTTGTCAATGATATCGTCATTGATCCCGACGGAGCGGCAACAGTAGTTTCCCCTGGACCTTTAGGAATATATGAACTCGGAGAATTTCCATCAGGAACTACTCAAATCATAGAAATATGCGTAACCGCAACCGATTGTGATCCTCAACAAATTGCATTCACCGCCGGGTGGGATTGTACAGGCTATCCCGATGCCGTGGAAGAAGCCCTTTGCACCAATCCTTCAATTGTAGATTTTATAACTGTTCCCGGAGACTTTGATGTTGCTTTAATATCTCCTGCTACAGAAAGTGTTATTGTTCCTCTATGCGATACCACTGAATTCGTATATCGAATATCAAGTACTCAGTTAGGCTATTTATCCAAGATCATGCAGTTTTTTAAATTGCCTAATGGTATGGAATATGTCGACGGTTCTATGGAACTTGCCTATCCTGTACCTGTAGATAGCGACACTATTTTCACTAGCGTACAAGATCCACTTTTAATGGCTTCAGGCTCATATAGGATCATCCCAACCAATCTTGATCCAATATTAAGTACCGAAGGATTAATTGGTTCACCCGGTGCCATTGATAATACTAACATTCTTTTATTTCGCTTCAAAACCGTTACCGACTGTAATTATACTTCAGGCAGACGACCAAGATTTTTTACCACTGCTTTTGATGCTTGTGGAAGAAGAATTAAAAACATATTAAAACTAGGCCCTAAAGTCCAAATACAAAACGCTTTTCCCCAATATGATATAGACATCATTCCGGCAGGATTGGCTTTAAATACATGTAGTAATGAAATACAGACCATAGATATTGAAATGACTATAGATGCCGATTCCGGAATACTTACCAGCGATGGTGATTCTATAAGAATAATACTTCCGCCTGGCTTGGATTACGTCATGTCAAGCTACAATCCGATCCAAAATACTGCAACTTCCCCACCTAATATTACCTCAGAAACCGAAGGTCAGGTACTGACCTGGCCAATCGTTCCCAACTTAGCTGATGGACAAATCATTGATTTTGAAATTGATATACAAGCAGTTGATGTCGGGCAAGAATGTGGCACAGATGAAATACTTGTTCAAACATATTCACAAACAGACGCAGCTTGTGGTGACTTGGAATGTACCATTGGTGTATTAAGTGGAGAACAAAGTATAGGACTTACCGTTACAAAACCAGCTCTGTCTTTTGTCAATAGTAACATTGGATTAATTAATGACCCACCAGCTTCTCAAATATTACAATATTCATTCGATATATACAATGGCTCTGCCGTTGAGCAAAACCTCTCAAGTCCTTTAACGATTCAAATATGGAATGATGTAGATGGAAATGGACTCTTTGATGATGCAATAGACACTTATGTAACTTCTATAAATGAAGCCGTACAGATAGCACCAGGAGATACCGAAAATATCTCAGGAGAAGTAAATGTAAATGCAGGTGCTGCTTGTAACATCTTAGCCATTCTTGACCCACTCGATGCCTGTGTATGTGAGCTGGATGTATCCAATCAGATCACAGCAACAGTCAACAACGATTTTGACATGGAGATAACGACTTGCTCAGATGAGCTGGTCGCCGTTGGACCAAGCCCTATAGCCGGATTCGATTATGAATGGCTGAGTGTCAATGGTTCTAATCTAACTGCATTAAGCGATGTTAATACTACCCCAACTAATTTACAATTTACCAATAACTCAGGCAGTCCAATTGTCTGGGAATTTGCTTTACGCTCTTCATTCGACAACTGCTACGCTTATGATACGATACAGGTAACTATCGCTCCACTCATCGATGAAGAAGTAAGTATAGCTGCCTGTCAGGGTTCAAGTTATATATTACCAGGACCACTCAGTGGAAGCAATTTCAACTGGACCCCAAACACAGATTTGGATGATGCCAATATCGCTTCTCCTACCCTAGACCCCACCCCGGTTGGCTCTGCCGTTTATGACCTTACTTATACTGATGATCTAGGCTGTACGGCCTACAAAAGAGTTATTGTAAATGAAGCCAACTGTGCCAACACTGCCATTGGTGATACTGTATGGTTTGATCTTAATGAAAATGGCTTACAAGATTCAGGAGAACCAGGTATTCCTAATGTTTCAGTATTCCTGTACACAGCAACCAATACCAGCCCCGGAAATCACCTGAGTTCAATAATGACCGATGCAAACGGATATTACTTGTTTGATAATATCCCAGCAGGAAACTATATCATTGGTTTCCAATCGCCTAATGGATTTGTGTATACAACATATAATAATGCTGATGACGAAAATGATAGCGATGCCGACCCTGCCACAGGACTTACAGGGGCTTACTATGTCCCTAACGGACTGGCAGACCTGACCGTTGATGCTGGTTTTATTCCTGATTGTAACCTGGATATAAGTATTTCAGACAATAATATTTGTATTAATGAAGGTGGCGGAGCGTACAGTAAGGATATTACTGTAGAGATTAGTTGGAATAATGCCGTTTTTACTTATGATTTTTTAAATGGAACAGATGATTTAATACTCAACTTCAATGGTACAGTATACGAATACCCCATCTATACGCTATCAGGAGATACTACACTAACGTTCAATGTAAATGCTTCTGTAGGAACGATCAATACTACACTTTCTTTAGAGTCAGATACAGATTGCACTGCCAATGCCGATCTTACAGGAATTATAGATTGTCAATATGATCTGGCCTTGATAAAAGACTTAGATCCAGTTCCTGCCAGTATTAATTATGGCGATCAACTGACTTTCGATATTACTATTGAAAATCAAGGAACTCAGGCATTGACAGATATTGTCATTAATGATTTTCTACCTCCTGGATATGGCTTTAATTATGGTTTCAATACAGGTTGGATACAAAGTTCACCGACCACATTATTCTACAATTACAACGACATACTTAATCCTGGTCAGTCGGCTACTATTCCACTTACACTCGAAGTGCTTATGGCTTCAGGTACTGATGTTTGGACAAATATTGCTGAAATACAAAGCATGAATGATGTCAATGGCATAGATCGTTCTAATGAAGATATAGACAGTACACCAGATAATAACCCAACTAATGATCCTGGTGGACAAGCCAATTCATCAGCCGATGATGAGCTTGATGGAAATGGAATGGGAGCACCAGGTGATGGAGTCGCTGCAACTGATGAAGATGACAATGATCCCGAAACAATTAGTATCGTCGATCTGGCTCTGATTAAGACACTTCAAACCTCTCCACCTTACGAATATGGAGATGCTTTAACTTTTGAAATTACAGTTTTCAATCAAGGTAGTGTAACGGCTGAGAATATTCAAGTAAATGACTACATACCTGCAGGATACAGCTATCTGGCATCCAACAATCCAGACTGGTCACTTACTGGCAGCACTGCAGTCAATACAATAGAAGGTCCTTTAACACCCGGAAATGATACGACATTTACTATTACATTAGAACTTCAGCAAGCTGGTATTAATGATTATGTCAATATTGCTGAATTAAATTATTTTGAAGATGGAAATGGAAATAACATTACTAATAATGATGTAGATAGCCAGGCAGATAATGATCCTTTAAATGATGCAGGTGGCGCTCCAATGTCTAGTGCCGACAACTCGCCGCTTGGTGATGGTAGCGGCACGCCCGGTTCCGATTTTGCCAGTTCAGATGAAGATGATGCAGATCCGGCACTCGCTGCTGTATTTGATCTGGCTCTGACCAAAATAGTCTCCCCAACACAACCTATGCCTATAGAACTCGGCAGTACAGTTACTTTTGTTATCAATGTGTTTAATCAAGGTAATACCGACGCTTATAATATTACAGTAGCAGATTACATCCCCGAAGGCATGATACTGAATGATGCAAGTTGGACGCCTAATGCAGATAGTTCTATGGCTACTCAGACTATCGCAGGCCCAATTACACCTGGAAATGCTGCCCAGTTAACTATCCGAATGAATGTAGATTCCAGCTCAGTTGGTGGAATCACCACGAATTATGCTGAAATATCAGCAGCAGATGATGATACCAATTCGGCTAATACACCACCTACGGATGCAGATAGCACACCTGACACTATTGACTCAAATGACGGTACGCCAGAAGATGATGATATAAGTAACACCAATAATGATGAAGACGATCACGACCCAGCTGATTTCTTCATAGAAATATTTGACCTCGCTCTAAGCAAAACAATTAATGAAAACACCATTCAACCTGTACTTTCTGGCGATACAGTATATTTCGATATTACAGTTTACAATGAAGGAACTATTGATGCTTACAATATTTACCTAAAAGATAGTGTGCAAACAGGGCTTGTCCTTGTCGATCCAGCATGGACATTAACTGCCTCTGATGTAGCAGAGATTAATTCCCCGATAGCTGGTCCGCTAGCACCAGCTGATTCGGCTACAGTAACAGTAGCTTATATGGTTGACCCTGACTTTATTGATTTGACGCTTATCAACTATGCACAGGTATCAGATGCAGATGATGATAATATTGCCAATAATGACCCTCCATCCGACAGAGATTCAGATGAAGACAATGATGACGGTGACCAAAGTGAAGACGATGAAGATTCGACGCCATTAAGTGTCTTACAAAGTTTTGATCTGGCATTGAAAAAAACACTCGCTCCCGGACAAAGCAGTCTGATAGAACCAGGTGATATAGTTGATTTTATGATCACTGTTTACAATCAGGGCTCATTTAAAGCCTATGATATACAAATAGTAGACTACCTGCCTGTAGGCTTAACTAATGTTGATCCAAATTGGACGGCTGGTGCAGGGAATGAATACTTCTATCAATTAGATTCTCTGGATAGAAGAGATTCAATACAAATCATCATGCAAACACAGGTAGATAATAATCTGCCTACAGGTTCACTGACCAATTACGCAGAGATAAGCGAAGCAGATGACGATACAGACCCCGACAATACGCCACCAGTAGACCCAGATTCTACGCCAGATAATGATAATTTCAATGAAGGACCAATAGAAGATGATGATGTTAATAATACAAATAACGACGAAGACGATCATGACCTCGCTGAAATATTCATCATTGATCCAGACTGTGAAGTATCTAATACCAGCCCGGTATGTCCAGGTGCCAGTGTCCAGTTAATCGAGTCCGCAGGAGATGCGGTATCATGGACATGGTCAGGTCCAAACGGATTTTCCAGTAACTTACAAAGCCCAACAGTAAGCCCGGCTTTATCCGGTGTTTACACCGTAACAATTACCGATATTAATGGTGTATCAAGAGCTTGTTTTACAGAAGTAACGGTTACTCCTGCAATGGTCATTAATGCCAATGTTAATAACGCAACTTGTAATACTGCCAGCGATGGCTCCATTGATATTCTTGTAAATGGCGGTACTCCTCCACTAACCTACGACTGGAGTAATGATGGAGCAGATTCTCCTGATAATGACTTCGAAGATTTAACAGGTATCTCGGCAGGATCTTACACGCTCACAGTCACTGATGCAAATAATTGCCAAAGCACAGCTTCATATACAATCAATCAGCCTACAAATGTAGCATGCTTTATCAGCACAAATAATGTTTCTTGCAATGGTGGAGATGATGGCTCTATAACAATAATAGGTACAGGAGGAACTCCTCCATATGAATACAGCCTCAATGGAGGTGCATGGCAACCAGGAAATACATTCTCCAACTTAAGTCTTGGCATGTATAATATTGGTGTTCGGGATAGTCAGGGTTGCCTAAGTACATGCTCAGGCAATATTACGGAACCAACTCCGGTAAGTTGTACAGCAGCAAGTACAGATATGACGGATTGTTTTACCAATAATGGTACAGTAACAATCTCTGCAAGTGGCGGAACAGGAAGCTACACATACAGCATTGATGGGGTCAACTTCCAGGCAAGTAATGTTTTTAGTAGTTTAGCTAACAACAGTTATAGCCTTACAGTAATGGATGCTAATGGATGTATTAGTTCCTGTACAGCAGAAATAACTACACCAGCAACTCCAACCTGCATGGTTAATGCAACAACAAATGTCAGTTGTTTTGAAGGCGATGACGGTTCATTAATCGTATCGGGAACAGACGGAACTGGAAATTATGAATACAGTATTGATGGAACCAACTTCCAGACTTCAGGTGCTTTCAACCTGCTAAGTGCAGGTACTTATACCATTACTGTTAGAAACCAGGAAAGTCCATCTTGTATTAGTACTTGTACTACAAGCATCACTGAGCCTTCTGCTTCATTGACTTGCTCCCTCAATACAACAAATGAAACTTGCATCCTGGATGATGGAACAATTACAGCAGTATCCAGCGGTGGCACATCTCCCTATGAGTATAGTATTGATGGGGGTACATTTTATCAAACTAATGCTTCATTTACAGGACTTACTCCAGGTAATTATACCATAGATATCAGAGATGCTAATGGTTGTACCAGTTCATGCTCAACCATTATCAATACAACCTGCTTTGATCTTGCTCTGGTAAAAACAGTTGATACCAATCAACCTACTCCTATTGAACTTGGCGACTTGGTCAACTATGAAATAGAAGTATTTAATCAGGGTACTATAAATGCCTATAATATAGAAGTAGTAGATTATATTCCAACAGGAATGACACTGGTTGACCCAAGTTGGTCGCCAGGTGCCGATCCAAATGAAGTTTTCAAAACAATAACAGGACCAATTACACCTGGCAATAGTGCCATATTGACAATTACGCTACAAATAGACAATGATTACACAGGTGGCATAACTCAAAATTTTGCCGAGATCAATCAGGCAGATGATGATACCGACCCAAATAATACACCACCTGACGACTACGACTCCACATCAGATAACAACCCAGATAATGACGGTGATTATACTGATGATGATACAGACAACACGGATGGCGATGAAGACGACCAGGATCCGGCTGAAATATTCGTGGAAATATTTGATTTAGCTTTAACTAAAACAGTTTCTAATACGCAGTCAATGCCCGTCGCACCAGGCGATAGTGTTACTTTCACCTTGACGATCACAAACCAGGGTAATGTTCCAGCTTACGATATACAACTAGCTGATTACATCCCGGCCGATATGAGTCTCAATGATACAGACTGGGTAGAAAACACACCAGGCATTGCCGAATTAGTCATGCCGCTTATGGGTGGGCTGGCTCCTGGTGCATCCACTACAGTTGATATTACTTTAAATATTGATGCTACTTTCCAGGGCGGATCGATCACTAATTATGCGGAGATCAGCGATGCTGATAATGACACAAATGATAGCAATACACCACCAACTGATATAGATTCTACGCCAGATACTACAGATAATAACGACGGTACACCAGAGAATGACGACATTGACAATACTAATGGCGATCAAGATGACCATGATCTGGAAACAGTCCCAGTCGGACAGGTATTTGATTTGGCTTTAGTCAAAACAGTTTCCAATACACAAGCTACACCAATCACACCAGGCGATCTGGTTACTTATGATATTCAAATCATTAATCAAGGTACACTCGATGCTTATAATATTGAAATTGTCGATTACATCCCAACAGGCATGAGCCTTGCGGATGCTTCATGGTCTGCTGGTGCTACGCCTGGCGAAGTCTTCCAGACTATTGCAGGGCCTATTACTCCAAATGGTAGTGAAACAATCACTATTGTATTGCAGGTAGATGCCAATTACACAGGCGGAAATACTCAAAACTTTGCAGAAATCAGTCAGGCTGATGATGATACTGACAATACCAATACACCTCCTACAGATATTGATTCTACTCCTGACAATGACGAAGGTAATGACGGTGATTACACCGATAATGATACTGACAATACAGATAGCGATGAAGACGATCATGATCCAGCCGACATATTTGTCGAAGTATTTGATCTGGCTTTAACCAAAACGCTTGCCAGTACTCAAGCACTACCCCTTGGTCCAGGTGACGATGTTACATTTACCATAACGATTATTAATCAGGGTAATGTTCCGGCTTATAATATTCAGTTAGCCGATTATATCCCGGCAGATATGAGTCTCAATGACTTAGATTGGGATGAAAACACACCAGGCATTGCCGAACTTGACAATATCATTACAGGACCATTGGCGCCAGGTGCCTCTTTCCCTATGGATATCACCATGACTATTGATGCCAATTATCAGGGAGATGCCATTACCAACTTCGCAGAAATCTCTGCCGCAGATAATGATACCGATAATGGAAATACGCCACCAACTGACATTGATTCTACCCCAGATACTACAGATAATAACGACGGCACACCAGAAAATGATGACATTGATAATACTAATGGAGATGAAGACGATCATGATCTCGAAACAATTCCCGTCGGACAGGTATTTGACTTAGCTTTAGTTAAAACTGTTTCAAATACTCAAACTACGCCTATTACACCAGGAGATTTAGTTACTTATGATATTCGAGTCATCAATCAGGGTACGCTGGATGCTTACAATATAGAAGTTGTAGATTATATACCTGAAGGAATGAGTCTTTCCGATCCTGCATGGTCATTAGGTGCAAATCCAAATGAAGTTTTTCAAACGATTGTAGGGCCACTACCTCCAAATCAGGACACGAGTATCACAATAATATTAAAGGTAGACAATCCATTTACTGGAACTGATATTAAACAAAATTTTGCGGAGATCAGTGAAGCTGATGACGACATGGATCCGAATAACACACCGCCCGTTGATCTGGATTCTACACCTGATAATGACGCAGATAATGATGGCGATTTTACCAATGATAACGTTGATGGAATTAATGGAGATGAAGACGATCATGATCCAGCCGATATTTTCATAGAAGTATTTGATCTGGCATTAATTAAAACAATTGACCCTGCACAGACATTCCCTGTAATGCCTGGCGACGAGGTTACTTTCAACATTACTGTCTATAATCAGGGGAATGTCAATGCTTATGATGTTCAGGTCTCTGACTATATACCATCTAACATGACATTGAATGACCCTTTCTGGAATGAGAACACTCCAGGTATTGCCAGACTAAATAATATCGTCCCAGGACCTCTTGTACCAGGAGGTGATATAAATCTAGAGATCACATTCACGATAGATCCCGATTTTCAGGGCAACTCTATTATTAACTATGCGGAAATTTCAAGTGCAGATAATGACACTAATGATGCTAATACACCACCAGAAGACATAGATTCAAAACCAGATGAAGGTGAATTTGGTAATGGCCCTGTTAGCGATGATGTCACTGACAATTCCAACGATGATCAGGATGACCACGATCTCGCTGAAGTGCCCATCACACAAACATTTGACCTCGCACTCGTCAAAAAACTTGATCCGCTTCAACCCATGCCTATTAATCCAGGAGACAATGTGTCTTATTTGATCACTGTCTATAATCAAGGTACTTTAGATGCCTATAATATAGAGGTTGTTGATTATATGCCTAACAATATGATTTTGGCAGATGCCAGTTGGAATGTAGGGGTCAATACATCTGAAGCTTATCAAACCTATGCCGGTCCATTAGCTCCTGGCGATAGCACTACATTGAATATTACACTACAGGTTGATCCAGGTTTTACAGGCGGTGATTTACTGAACTTTGCTGAGATCAGTGAAGCTGATAATGATACCGACCTTAATAATACACCACCTATAGATTATGATTCTACCCCTGATAATGATGAACAAAATGATGGTAATTATATCGACAATGTAACAGATAATACAAATGACGATGAAGATGACCATGATCCAGCCGACATTTTTGTAGAGTTTTTCGACCTGGCATTGGAAAAAATTATTTCAACAGATCAAAGTATACCTGTAAGTCCTGGTAGTGATGTGACATTTAGCATTATCATTACCAATGAAGGAAATGTAGATGCTTATAACATTGCGGTAGTAGATTACATACCAGCAGACATGAGCTTAAATGATACTGACTGGTCAGAAAATATGCCGGGAATAGCATATTTAAACACCAATATTCCCGGACCATTAGCTCCCGGAGCATCCACATCAATAGATGTTACGATGACTATTGATCCAAATTTCCAGGGAGACATTATTATTAATCATGCAGAAATTGAAAGCGCTGACAATGATCAGGATAATAGTAATACACCACCAGACGATGAAGATTCTACACCAGATGATACAAATAATGGTGAAGTAGAAGACGACCACGACCCGGAACAACTTCCTGTAGGGCAGGTATTCGACTTAGCGCTAACTAAGGTATTAAGTGCCCCCGACCAACTCTACTACCCAGGAGATAGTGTGACTTTTACTATTGAAATCACCAATCAGGGTACTATAGATGCTTACAATATTCAAATAGCTGATTATTTACCAGCAAATACAAGTCTGGCTGACCCCGACTGGTTTATGTCATTTGGTGGAGATATGGCTTTCCATTTTATAAATGGACCAATACCAGCTTATGGAGGCACTACCACCATAGATATTACACTGTTAATTGATCCCAATATTAGTGGTATATCCAACATTCTCAACCTGGCAGAAATCTCAGGTGCCACAAATGCAAGCGGAACACCACAAACAGACATCGACTCTAATCCTAATACGAATCCTAATGATGATCTTCTAACTGTTGATGATAATATCGATAGTATTTTTGGCGATGAAGACGATCATGATCCAGCTCAGGTGTCTATAAGTTATTTCGATTTGGCACTGACCAAAACAATCTCCACTTCGCAAAATTTACCCGTTGGACCAGGTGATGATATTACCTTTACATTGGCAATAACCAATCAGGGTAATGTAGATGCTTATGAGATTCAACTGGCAGATTATATACCAACTGGATTGATCTTGAATGATCCTGACTGGATGGCAACTGGCGGAATAGCCAGCTTGAATACAGTAATACCAGGGCCACTGACTCCGGGCGCTACCACAACAGTAGACATTACATTTACCGTTGATTCAAATTTCCAGGGTAGCGAAATTACCAATTACGCTGAAATTAGCAGCGCTGATGATAAATTTGACTCAAATGGCATAGTAGAAGACGAAGATTCTACACCAGATAATGACCCGAATAATGATGGTAATTCAGAAGATAATGACATCAACAACACCAATGGCGATGAAGATGATCATGATCCTGAAACGATAGAAATTGAACAAATATTCGACTTGGCACTCGTTAAAACACTGGATATCAACACTCCAACACCAGTTAATCCAGGTGATAATTTAACATATTTCATTACAGTTTACAATCAAGGTACACTAGATGCTTATAATATTGAGATCGTAGATTATATACCAACAGGGTTGTTGTTAAATGACGCTGCATGGTCATTAGGCGCAGACCCCATCGAGGTATATCAAACCTACGCTGGTCCATTAGTACCTGGTGATAGCACGACATTGAGTATCAACTTGCAAGTAGATCCGACTTTCACAGGCGGAACATTACAAAATTTCGCTGAGATTAGTGAAGCAGATAATGATACTGATCCAAATAATACGCTACCAACTGATAATGACTCTAGCGCTGATAGCGACATAGCGAATGATGGAGACTACGAGGATAACAGCACAGACAATACTAATGGCGATGAAGACGATCATGATCCAGCTGATGTATTTGTAGAAGTATTTGATTTGGCATTAGTCAAAACCGTATCATCTACTCAAACGCTCCCAGTTGGCCCAGGTGACAATGTGACTTTCACTTTAACCATCACCAACCAAGGTAATGTGGATGCCTACGATGTGGAATTGGCTGATTATATACCAACTGACATGAGTTTAAATGATGCCGATTGGACAGAAACTTCGCCAGGCATTGCCACATTGGATGCAGCTATTTCTGGACCAATTGCTCCAGGATTCTCAGCAAGTGTTGATGTAACCATGATGGTCAACCCAACTTATCAGGGCAACTCTATCACCAATTATGCTGAAATCACTGCTGCTGATAATGATACAGATGACAGCAATACACCGCCATCTGATAATGATTCTACACCAGATAGTGATGAAACCAACGATGGTGCACCAGAAGATAACACTATTGACAATACGAATGATGACGAAGACGACCACGATCCTGAAACTATTCCTGTAGGACAGGTATTCGATCTGGCTTTGGTCAAAACATTAAATATCAACCAGTCTAATCCAGTCCGCCCAGGTGATTTTGTAACTTACGATATTACTGTCATCAATCAAGGTACACTGGATGCTCATGCCATTGAGGTAGTTGATTATATTCCTGCTGGTTTCACGCTCGCAGATGCATCCTGGACAGTTGGAGCTGTAAATACAGAAGTATATCAAACCATTACAGGACCTCTATCACCAGGAGATAGCACTATATTGACTTTAGTGCTACAAGTAGATATGGATTTCCCTGGCGGAAGCTCTATCAATTTTGCTGAAATCAGTAGTGCAGATGATGATACAGATCCTATGAACGATCCCCCAACGGATACAGATTCTACACCAGATAATGACAACACCAATGACGGTCCACCAGAAGATAATGACGTAGATAATACCAATGGTGATGAAGACGATCATGATCCTGAAGAGGTCATCGTAGAAATATTTGACTTGGCACTGGTTAAAACGGTATCAGCAGCACAATCACTCCCCGTCTATCCTGGCGATGAAGTGACCTTTACCCTTACCGTAACTAATCAAGGAACTATTGATGCATACAACATTAGTTTAGCAGATTATATTCCTATTGATATGACACTCAATGATCCCGCATGGACAGAGTCAATTCCGGGTATTGCAACGACAGACCTCCCAGCAGGAACAGTAATTGCTCCGGGGCAGTCTGAAAGTATGAATATTACATTTACAATTGATGCAGGTTTCCAGGGGAATTCCATTACCAACTTTGCCGAGATCAGTGCTGCTGATGATGATGTAGATAATACAAATACACCTCCGGCAGATGTAGATTCTGCTCCAGATATTGACAATAATAATGATGGCGCACCAGAGGATAATGTAACAGATAATACCAATGGTGATGAAGACGATCATGATCCTGAAACAATATCAGTCGGACAAACATTCGATCTGGCATTGACTAAATCTGTATCAGCAGGTCAGTCTTCAAATGTTGCTATTGGCGATTCTATTACTTTCGATATTACAGTTTCAAATCAAGGTACACTAAATGCCTACGACATTGAAATCGTCGATTATATACCGGAAGGAATGATCATTGCCGATCCAAACTGGACAGCAGGTATAAATTCTGGTGAATATTTCACAACAATAACAGGCCCCTTATACGCTAATACAAGCACAGTTATTCCTATTACACTAGAAGTAGGACCAGATATTACAGGTGGTACAACACAAAATTTTGCTGAGATCAGCTCGGCAGATGATGATACGGATAATACCAATACGCCACCAACAGATATTGATTCTACACCAGATGATGATAATACCAATGATGGCCCATTTGAAGATGATGTCACTGATAATACGAATGGTGATGAAGACGATCATGATCCGGCTGATTTCTTTGTAGAAATATTTGATTTGGCATTGACTAAGCAGCTTGTTCCTACGCAATCTACGCCTATAGAACCTGGTGACAATCTTACTTTCATTATGGAAGTAACTAATCAGGGGAATGTAGATGCCTACAATATCATACTAACAGATTATCTGCCCGCAGGAATGTCTCTGAATGATGGAAACTGGACAGATAATAATGATGGTACTGCTACCTACAGTATTATTATAGGACCTGTGACACCAGGCAATGCCGTAGTAGTCATGCTGAATGTATTGGTAGATAATGACTTCATGGGCACTAGTCTCACCAATGTCGCAGAAATAACTACTGCCGATGATGATCTGGACCCAGGAAATGAAGCACCAACCGACATCGACTCTACACCGGATGATGACAATACCAATGATGGCCCATCAGAAGATAATGATATAGATAATACCAATGGTGATGAAGATGACCATGATCCAGAGACAATAGAAGTTCAACAAACTTTTGATCTGGCATTGACAAAAACACTGCTCGATCCTACAGCGACTTACTATATCGGTGATACTGTAAATTATGCCATTGAAATTATTAATCAAGGTACAGTTGATGCCTATGAAGTAGGACTAGTAGATTATATTCCAGCAGGACTAACATTAGCAGATAACAACTGGATAGCAGGTTTCGGAAACGAAGCATTTACAACGATTCCAGGTCCAGTCTCTGCTTATGGCGGAACAGCTACCATGAATATTTCAGTAGTCATAGACACAGATTTCTCTGGTGGTACATTGACCAACTTTGCTGAAATAACAGGAGCAGAAGATTCAGATGGTAATCCGCAGGATGACATTGATTCTACGCCAGATAACGATCCTGGTAATGATGGTCCCTTTACCGATGACATCACAGATAATAGCAATAATGACGAAGACGACCACGATCCGGCTGATCTAACGGTTGATGTATTCGACCTGGCATTATTGAAAGACGTATCTCCAAATCAGGATTTACCTGTCTTCCCAGGTCAGGATGTGACATTTGTCTTCACTATTTACAATCAGGGTACAGTAGACGCACAAAATATTCAAATTACGGATTACATACCAACAGGTTATGTCCTGAATGATTCCAACTGGACTTCTGTGAGTGCATCAGAAGCGAACACTACCCTTCCGGGCACACTAGCTGCTGGAACAAGCACAACGACTGAGATTACTCTCACCGTACAGCCTGGCGCAGCAGGCAATGATCTCGTCAATTATGGAGAGATCAGTTATGCAGAAGACGAGGAAGGTACTACACCTCCTGATACAGATAGTACACCAGACAACAATAATGATGACAACACTGTAGATGGTGTTATAGATGGAACAGGTGGAGATGAAGACGATCATGATCCAGCACCACTTCCAATTGGGGTATTTGATGTGGCTTTGAATAAAGTACTCAGTGATCCAGCAACTACAAATCTGGTGCAGACTGGCGAAATTATAACCTTTACCATTTTTGTACACAATCAGGGTACAGACCCAATTTATAATGTACTGGTCACTGACTATATACCAACAGGGCTGACATTGTTCGATGCAGACTGGACAAGTGTATCGCCAGGTGAAGCGAATATAACAATTCCTGGCCCTATTGCTCCCGGAGCTAGTGAAGGCGTAGAAATTTCCCTTACGGTAAATGGCAACGCAAGCGGCAATATTATCAATTTTGCAGAGATTACTGCAGCAGAAGATCAGAATGGTGACACCCCATTAGATGCTGACTCTACTCCTGATAATAATCCAGACAATGATGGCAATTATACAGATGATGAGATATTTGGCAACAGCAATGCAGGAGAAGATGAAGACGACCACGATCCGGCTGATATTGTAATTGGCGAGTTCGATCTTGCCTTGCTCAAAACACTGGCAGGTGGACAAGACCCTGTAGTATCTCCCGGCGATCTGGTGACTTTCCAGATAGAAATTTTCAATCAGGGTGATTTTGATGCTGCTGATGTAGTCGTCACCGATTATATACCAGCAGGCTTTACACTGGCTGACCCAAACTGGGTAAGTGTCAATGATTCTACTGCTACTACTACAATCAGCGGACCTATTACGGTTAGTAGCAGTGAGGCAGTTACCATAGTTCTTGAAGTAGCAGCAGATGCAAGCGCAGGTACTCATACCAATTTTGCAGAGATCAGTTATGCCGAAGACACCAATGATAATCCACAGGATGATATTGATTCTACACCAGATAACGACAATAGTAATGATGGCTTTGTAGATGATAATACTATTGACAACGACAATGGCGATGAGGATGACCATGATCCCGCTGATATTTCAGTAGAAATATTCGATCTGGCATTAACAAAAGTCTTGACTGACCCAAGCATAAACTACTATCCGGGTGATAATATAAGCTTTACCATTGAAGTATTCAATCAGGGTTCTCTTGACGCTTATGATGTGCTACTTATGGATCACATTCCATCAGGCTTGATACTGAATGATGCCAACTGGCAAACACTGAATGGTACTGAAGCAACTACCTTGTTGTCAGATCCGATTCCAGCCGGAACAAGCACTACAGTTGATATTAATTTCACTATTGATCCGAATATCACAGGTGAGGCTTCTCTTATCAATATTGCTGAAATAGCCGGAGCAGAAGATGAAAATGGTATTCCACAGGATGACATTGATTCTACACCCGACACTGATCCTATTAATGACGGTACAGTTCAAGATGACAATATTGATAATGACAATGGCGATGAAGATGACCACGATCCGGCAAATCTGGATATTGAAATTTTCGACCTGGCTCTTACAAAAGTATTGACCAATCCTAATATAGATTACTTCCCTGCTGATTCAGTTACTTTCTCTATTGAAATATTTAATCAGGGTTCTGTTGATGCTTATAATATTGCGATAAGCGATTATACACCAACTGGTCTGATATTGGCAGATGCTGACTGGACGGAAATGGGAGGCAATGCCAACTATACACTGGCAGGGCCACTCAATCCTGGCACAAGCACAAGTATTGATATTACTTTCCTTATTGATAGCAATATCAGTAGTCAGTCAACTATCACCAACTTTGCTGAGATCAGTAGCGCAGCCGATGAAAACGGAGATACTCCCTCTGATATTGATTCTAATGCCGATGCCAATGACAGCAACGACGGTACACCAGAAGATAATGCAATTGATAATACAAATGGTGATGAAGACGATCATGATCCGGCTGATATTACCGTTGATATTTTTGACCTTGCTCTTGTGAAAACATTAGCTGATCCGACTGCGACTTATGCGCCAGGCGATGAGGTTACTTTTAATATTGAAGTAATCAATCAGGGTACAGCAGATGCTTACAACATAGAACTTGTGGATTACATTCCAAATGGACTCGTTTTGAACGACAGTGACTGGACTATGTTTGGTTTTACTAAAGCACTTACTACTATACCGGGCCCAATTCCACCAGGTTCGTCTGAGACGGTAAGTATTACATTTAGTATCAATGCAGTCTTGGCACCAGGTACAAGTTCGCTACAGAATTTTGCTGAAATAGTTAGTTCTGAAAATGCTAATAATGAGCCTGGAGAGGATATAGACTCTACTCCTGACAGCAATCCAAATAATGACGGCCCTTACGAAGATGATGTCACCGACAATACAAATGGTGATGAAGATGACCAAGATCCGGCTACAGTGCCTATCAGCAATTTCGACCTTGCCCTAATAAAAACTCTGGCAGGTGGACAAAGTAGCACCGTAGCACCTGGCGATCTGGTAACTTTCCAGATAACAGTATACAACCAAGGTGACATTGATGCTGCTGATGTAGAAATAACAGATTACATACCTGCTGGTTTTACCCTGGCAGACGGTAACTGGACAAGTGTCAATGCTTCAATGGCAACGACGATCATCAATGGCCCGATCACAGCAGGTAGTAGTGAATTTGTATTAATTACCTTACAGGTCAATGCTAACGCATCAGGTGAGTACACCAATTTTGCAGAGATTTCATATGCAGAGGATACCGATGACAACCCAATGTCTGATGTCGATTCAACACCAGATAATGATAACGGTAATGATGGTCCGCCACAGGATGATGTTATTAATAACACCAATGCAGATGAAGACGATCATGATCTGGCAGATATTTCTGTAGAATTTTTCGATCTCGCACTAACTAAAGTCTTGAATGGTGGACAGGTATATTATAATCCTGGTGATACCGTCAGCTTTACTGTTAGCGTATACAATCAGGGAACACTGCCTGCATATGATATTTCTATCGTAGACTATCCGCCAACGGGGCTTACACTGATTTCGCCTAATTGGTTCCTTGGTCTGACAGGACAGGCATTCCATGAAATTCCTGGACCAATATTGCCTGGAAATTCAGCAAGCGTGGATATTACTTTCACGATTGATTCAAATGTAACAGGTGGTTCTTTGACTAATCTTGCAGAAATAGTCGCAGCAGAAGACGCAGCAGGTAACGTTCAGGATGATATTGATTCTACACCAAACAATGACCCCACAGATGATGTATTGTTATTTGATAATAATATTAATAGTACACTTGGCGATGAAGATGACCATGATCCGGCTGAAGTTTTAATCGGCAATCAAATATTTGATCTTGCTTTGACTAAAATGCCGACCGATCCAAATGGCATTTATGCACCCGGTGATGATGTCAGCTTTACTATAGAAGTGACCAATCAGGGTACAATAGATGCTTATAATGTACAGATAGTAGATTACCTGCCTACAGGTATGATACTTAATGACAATGATTGGTTCCAGTCTTTTGGTAATGAAGCATACACTTCTATCCCAGGACCGATCATGGCTAATGGAGGAACAGCGACTGTAGAAATCACCGTAAGCATTGATCCAAATACAGCACTACAGAGCTTTACAAATTACGCTGAGATTAATACCGCACAGGACATCAATGGTACAGCACAGGACGACATAGATTCTACACCGGATAATAACCCAGGTAATGATCCTGTCCTCGCTGATGATGATATTGATAGTTCTAATGGGGACGAAGATGACCACGATCCGGCAACGATATCTATCAGTGTATTTGATCTGGCATTGGTAAAAACACTTAATTCAAGTCAGCCAACACCAATTAATCCGGGAGATGATGTTACTTATACCATGACAATCATCAATCAGGGTAATACAGATGCTTACAATATCAATATTGCTGATTATATCCCTACGGGTATGACTTTGAATGACAGTGATTGGACAGAAACCTCTTCAGGCATTGCAGAAATGAATATGGCTATAGCAGGTCCGCTTACGCCAGGAAACATTATTAGTGTTGATCTAACCATGACATTGGATGCCAACTTCACCGGCAATAGCCTTATTAACTATGCCGAAATCAGTTCAGCAGATAATGACCAGGATGATTCCAATACACCACCGACAGATAATGATTCTACACCAGATACCAATGACTCGAATGATGGTACTCCTAGCGATAATGTAACTGATAATAGTAATGGAGATGAAGACGATCATGATCTGGAAGAAACGCCGATCAATCAATTCTTCGACCTTGCATTGACTAAAAATCTTGTCAATCCAACTGCCAATTACTATGCAGGTGATGATGTAACTTTTGTAATTTCAATAACAAATCAAGGTAATATAGATGCTTATAATGTGGATATTGTTGATTATATCCCAACTGGAATGACTTTGAATGATGCAGATTGGTTACCTGGCTTATTGCCAAATATGGCACTCAATAGTATAGCCGGACCAATTGCCCCCGGACAGGTAGCAACTGTTGAAGTCACAATGACGATTGATGCTAACTCAACGGCTGTATCATTAATCAACTTTGCAGAAATTACGGATGCAGAAGATGTCAATGGCGATTCTCCGACGGATATAGATTCTACACCAGATACCGACAATATCAATGATGGTTTCTATACTGATGACGAGATCAATAATGCTAATGGTGATGAAGATGACCATGATCCATCTGAAGTGCCATTGCAGAATTTCGATTTAGCGCTATTGAAAAATGTTTCACCAAATCAGCAACTACCAGTCTTTGAAGGTCAGGATGTTACTTTTACATTTACGATCTATAATCAGGGAACGGTAGATGCTCAGAATGTACTAATAACCGACTATATACCTGCCGGTTATGCACTAAACGATAATGACTGGAATCAGATAACTTCTACAGAGGCTAATATACTGGTGACAGATATTATACCTGCTGGCAGCAGTATGGATGTAGATATTACAATGACCATACTTCCTGGTTTTGCAAGTGACGATCTGATCAATTTTGGTGAAATATCTGCTGCTGAAGATACAGAAGGCAACACACCAGCAGATTCTGACAGTACACCTGATAATATAAATGACGATGAATGGATAGATGGTGAGATCAGCAACAATGGCGGTGATGAAGATGATCACGATCCCGCAACTGTTCCTGTAGCTGTATTTGATCTTGCATTGAGTAAAGTATTATTAGTACCGAGCGCTGGAGTACCTATTGAAGAAGGAGATTATCTGATTTTCGGCATCTATCTTTACAATCAAGGTTCAGCACCAGCTTATAATATAGAGATCACTGATTATCTGCCACCAGAGCTGACACTTGCAGGCTCAGACTGGACAATAACAGCTCCGGGGCAGGCAAGCACTGTTTTCCCTGGCCCTTTAATGCCTGGCGAAACAGAGGTGGTCGAGATTATTGCCATAGTTAACAGCACAGCATCCGGCATCATCAGCAACTATGCCGAGATCAGTGGTGCTCAGGATGTCAATGGTAATTCACCAATAGATATAGACTCTACACCAGATAATGACAATAGTAATGATGGTGAAATGACGGATAATGAGATTTTTGAAGATGGACTAAATGGTAATGATCAGGATGACCATGATGTTGCGCTTGTTCCAATTACGGAAGAAATATGTGCGATCACAGCAGAGCCAGACTATCTAGGGCTTTGCGCCAATGAGCCTTTAGTATTGTTTGCCAATGCAGCTGGTAGTAATGATGGATATGTATTTAACTGGACAGGACCAAATGATTATGTCTCTGCATCCGAGAATCCAATTATACCGGCAGCTGATACTAGCGACACAGGTACTTATACACTTACCATCACTGATAGTGATGGAGATTGTCCGATAGTTATAGAAATGGAGGTAACTATTATCCCATGTATATTGCCTATCAACCTGGCTTACTTTAAGGCTGATGAAGATGATTGTGCTATCCATCTGCTTTGGGCAACCGAGCAAGAAGAGAATATGAGTCACTTCGACATTCAGACGAGTACAGATGGAGTCAACTTTACAACTATTGACCGTATAGACGCTCTTGGTACTGCCAGTACTTATGAATATATAGATAAAGAGCCAATACCTGTCAACTACTACCGCTTACGTATAGTAGAATTAGACGGAGCAATCAGTTACTCGGAAACTATAGTTGTCAATACAGATTGTACAGATCATACAGGATTTGAGGTATTCCCAAATCCATCAGTCAACGGTTTGGTCACAGTCCGATTGAACAGCAATTCAGACCATCAGGATGCAAGACTGATCGTTAGGGATATGCTAGGCAGGACTGTTATTGAGATACCATTTACAATACAGGATGGAATCAACCTTGTCACTCTAGACCCAACAAGGTTAGCTGCTGCCACCTATGTAATTAGCATAGAAGGTGATGGCTTGGATTTACCTGCAAAACGCTTTGTAAAATTGAATGAATAAATTTTGAACGAACTAGTTTTGAAACCGACACCCTTTTGGGTGTCGGTTTTTTTTTATTTAATTTAGCGCCAAACATATTATAAATGAATTTCAAAGATAAAATAGTCCTAATCACAGGCGGTGCTTCAGGCATAGGTGCTACAACAGCCCGGTTATTTGCCGAATATGATGCCACTGTCATTGCAGCCGACCTGAATATAGACGCAGCCCGGTCTGTAGCAGAAGAGATTCGCAAAAAGGGGAAGACTGCCACTGCCTTAGCAGTTGATGTAGCTGATTTTGGTCAGGTGAAAAAGCTTATGCAAGATGTTGTAGAGCAATTTGGAAGAATTGATGTGCTGGTCAATGGTGCAGGAATTATCAATAAACAAATGACCCGAACTGCCGATCATAGCCTTGAAGAATGGGATAAAATTATTGCTATTAATCAAAATGGCGTGTTTTATTGCATGAAAACAGCACTTCCTTATATGCTCAAACAAGAAGGCGGGAGTATCGTAAATATCGCCTCATTAGCCGGACTCAAGGCTTCTGGGAATAACATCGCCTACAGTGCCAGTAAATTTGCAGTAGTAGGTATGACCAAATCCGCTGCTCTGGAATATGCTTCAAAAAACATTAGGGTGAACGCCGTCTGTCCATCTTACACACATTCTCCTATGCTTCATAATTCACTGGAAGTTATGCCTCCTGATTTCGACAAGACTTTACTACGCATGATTCCTATGCGGCGTTTTGGGGAAGCGCATGAAGTAGCACAATCTATCTTATGGCTGGCTTCTGAACATTCAAGTTATATTACCGGACAAGCGATCACGCTAGATGGTGGACTATCTCTCTAATTACTAATAAAACAGACTATGATAGACTTTCAGCAACTTGCCGATAAATACGGTGCACCTCTATACGTTTACGATGCAGAAAAAATTATCGAGAAATATAGAAGTTTTGAAAAGGCATTTGATGTAAAATCTCTAAAAATCCATTATGCCTGTAAAGCCCTGAGTAATGTTTCTATTTTAAAATTATTCAGAAAGCTTGGAGCCGGGCTAGATTGTGTATCTATTCAAGAAGTAATGCTAGGGCTAAAAG
Source organism: Saprospiraceae bacterium (assembly GCA_020627965.1). Lineage (GTDB taxonomy): Bacteria > Bacteroidota > Bacteroidia > Chitinophagales > Saprospiraceae > JAHDEO01. The sequence continues at coordinate 29,416 of JAHDFX010000007.1, forward strand.
CAGGTTTCTTGCCAGCTAGTATTATATATACTCCAAATAATGTTAGTGAGGAAGAATTTGAACTAGCCATTCAAAAAGGTGTAAAAATCAATGTTGACAATATACAAATGCTTGAATACTTAGGCATCAACCACCCTGATCTGCCCGTTTGTATTCGACTCAATCCGCACCTGATGGCTGGCGGAAACAGTAAAATATCAGTTGGTCATATCGATTCTAAATTTGGCATTTCTATTCATCAGATTCCTTTAGTCAACCGCATTGTTAAGCGCCTGAATATCAAGGTTGAAGGTTTACATGTTCACTCCGGGTCTGACATTCTTGATCCTGATGTTTTTATTAAAGCAGCAGATTTGATTTTTGCGGCAGCAGAACATTTTACTGATTTGTCTTATATCGATTTTGGAAGCGGTTTTAAAGTAAAATATAAAGAAGGCGGCTTATATACTGATATACAGAAATTCGGAGAAACATTTAGCCAACATTTTAATGCATTTTGCGAAAGACAAGGAAAAAACCTGACACTTTGCTTTGAACCAGGCAAATACATGGTTAGTGAGGCGGGGCATTTTTTGACGAAAGTCAATGTAGTAAAACAGACTACAGCCTGTACCTTTCTTGGAGTAGATAGTGGCTTTAATCATTTGATTAGACCCATGTTCTATAATGCCTATCATGACATTCAAAACATCAGTAATCCAGATGGAGACAAAAAAATATACACTGTAGTAGGTTATATTTGTGAAACAGATACTTTCGGAGCCGACAGGATCATTACCGAGGTAAGAAAAAATGATATTTTAGTTTTTAAAAATGCAGGAGCATACTGTTTTAGTATGGCGTCTAACTATAATTCGAGGTATCGTCCGGCAGAAATTTTGGTGTATCAGGGACAGGATTTCCTAATTCGGGAAAGAGAAAATTTTAAAGATATTCTTAGTAAGCAGATGGAGATTAATGTAGAAGAAATAGTGGATATTTAAATAATCATCAATCTATTTCAGCTATTAATTAATTGATTGATAAAATTACACATAGCAGGTAATACTTCTTCATTAGCCTGAAAATGAGGGGTATGCCCACAACCATCAATAATTAGTGACTCGGCTCTTCCTGTGGATTTATTAACGATGGAATAAATTTGTTCCTCTGTACCAAATCTGTCCTCTACTCCCTGTATAGCTAATATTGGGCAGTCAACGTCTACCAGATTTTCTTCAATATTCCAATTTTTGAATTCATCTGAAAGCCATGTATCAGACCATGAAGTGAATAAGGAAGAAGTTTTATCGCCATGATAACGTGCCAAGCGGCTTCTTAATGGCGTAGTTTCGTAGGTTAGTCGGGCAGTTTGAATACCCATAAGTGTAACATCTTCCACAAAAACATGTGCAGCTTCTGTAATAATACCATGCACTTTATCCTTGAACTGGCCTGCATATAGAAGAGCGATAGTTCCCCCATCACTATGTCCGATCAAAATGACATCATCTATTTTAATGGCATCAAGAACAGCGGGTAACATTTCCCAGGCTTCTTTATGCATGTAATTGCTACCTCTGCCACCTGACATGGGTGCAGATTTACCATATCCCAATCTATCATATAGAAAGGCATTGAGTCCTGTAGCTTTGCAAAGTTGAAGTGGATAATCTTTCCACTGCTCAATAGAACCTAAACCTTCATGTAAAAACACAAGGGTGGGCATCCCTGCACGCGTTGCTTCATGGATAAGCTGTTTGGTGTGTATGTTGTAACCACACACGTCGATATTGTTGTTATATTCTTGCATTACAAACTATTCCGGGTTTGATAGTTTTTCCTCTCTAAATAATGACGGTTAAACTAAATCAAAGTAACTTCGTAAAGGTTTTTTTTAACAAAAAAAATAGAAAAATGAAAATACGCAAAGCACAACTGCCCGATTTGGAACCGCTTAGTATACTTTTCGATGACTATAGAGTATTCTACAAGAAACCTTCAGACATCGAAAGTGGTAAATCATTTCTAAAAGAACGCATCGAAAACGATGAATCCGTAATTTATATTGCTTTTGATGAAAAAAACAATGCATTAGGCTTTGTGCAATTGTATCCTCTCTTCTCTTCTACGAGAATGAAACGACTTTGGTTACTTAATGATCTATTTGTTGCTTCAAAGCATCGTGGACAAGGTGTTAGTATAGCCTTAATCGAAAGAGCAAAAGAGCATTGTATTCAAACAGCTTCCTGTGGTATGTATTTGGAAACTGCTCATGACAATGTTATTGGCAATGCCTTATACCCAAGAACAGGCTTTGAGTTAGATAAAGATCATAATTATTATTCCTGGTCTGTTCAATAAGGGATAAGGTAAAAAATAAGGTTGATTTAATTCCCCTTATTTAAAGACTAAAGTAATCAAAGGAAATCAAATCAACCTATCTTATAGAGTATTAATAACTCTTCCAGCCTATAAGCTGTTTGAATTTATCTGGCTAACCAAACATCTCCGGTATAAGTTTTTTCTTTACCATCTAATGTCGTAAGTACAACCATGTAAACATATACTTCCTGTGGCTGGGCTTCTCCTCTGAAGGTACCATCCCAACGAGAAGCAGGGTCATCGTGTATTAACTCCCCCCAACGATTAAAGACTTTAAAAGTCTGGATATTCAAAGAACCGTTTATTACAGGGCCAAAATCATCATTTAATCCGTCATTATTGGGCGTAAAGGCGTTTGGAAAACCAAAGATACTAGAATCAGTTACAGTAATGACTATCGTAGCTGTTTCATGACACCCCTCTGGTGTGCTGGCCATTACTGTATAACTGTATACACCTGGTTGATCTGCATTGAAAACAAAACTTGGTCCCGTTGCACTAAAATTCTCTGTGCCTATCCATTCATAATACAGGTCTGGATTCGGAAATATGACCGAAATTGTAGAATCCATTCCAAGCTCCAGATCCAACGTTGCCGGTAAGCCTAAAACGACGGGGGGGACAACTGTAATTTGCATCATATCTCCACCTTCACAGCCCTGTGCATCTGTTACGAGTACAGAATAATTTCCTGAAGCATCTACAGTGATCGTAGAAACGGTATCACCTGTACTCCACATATAAGATTCAAATTCACCCGCATAAAGCTCTACAGACTCTCCTGAACAGAATGTTGTGGCTCCATTTGCTATAATTAATGGCATTGGTGCGTTCTCAGGGAATAAATTAATAGTGTCAGTTACGATACAGCCATTAAAATCTTCTATTTCTACCGGATATACTCCAGCTCCTAAATCCTCAAAAGAAGCTGTTGCCTGGAAAGTAATGCCGCCATCTATACTATATTGATAAGCTGGCATACCATTGGAAACAAAAAGCTCAATAGAACCATTATTCTCGCCACATTCAGGCTGAACAACATTCAGGCTATCTATTTCGGGAGATTCTGTTCCTGTAAAATTCAGAATTTGCGTTATTTGACAACCATTGGCATCTTCGACTAAGATATTGTAGACTGTTGCTCCCATATCTGAAAAGCTTGGGTCTGATTGTAAAGTCTGACCATTATCTATACTATACTGATAAGGCGAACTTCCTCCACTTGCCACAATCGTAATTCCTCCATTATCTCCACTACAGATCGGATTAGTTTCAAAAATATTATCTATTTGAATTGCTCCGGCATCGCTCAATATGACCATGTCAAATACCTGACAGCCTTCACTATCCTGAAAAATTATATCATACATACCTGCGCCCAGATTGCCAAAATAAGAAGAGGTCTGGAAAGTCATGCCGCCATCTATACTATACTGATAATTTGGCGGTGTACCACCTGATCCTGTAATAACGATAGAGCCATTCGCATCTCCACAAGAAGGTGCCGAAACGATTAGGTCGTCTATCTCTGGGGCTGTGAAGTTATTGATAATTGCTGTTTCTGTTACCACACAACCTTCGTTATCTGTTACTACAACATCATAGGTTCCCGCTGGCAAATCAGTAAAAGTATTTATACCCTGAAAGGTTGTACCTCCATCTATACTGTATTGGAAGTTTGGTGTACCTCCTGTTATCAAAATTTCAATTTCTCCATTATCTTCTCCGCATGCAGTATCTGTTGTATTGACATCGGTGATCTCAGGCGCATTTGAGCCATTTAACTGAATGACTTCTACTGTTGTACATCCGTTCACATCTTGTACAACTACATTAAATGTATTGGCGGTAAGCCCTGTAAATGTATTGCTACTTTGGTAAGATACTCCATTATTGATGCTATATTCATAAGGCGGTGTCCCTCCATTGGCATTGATACTGATTTCGCCATCATTTCCATCGCAGAAAGTGGGATCAGTTGTATTAATACTCAGAATTACGGCACCATCTGTAGTCAAGATCAAGACATCCTGAAATTCGCAACCCGCAGCATCCTGGACTGTAAAGGTGTATTGTCCGGGGGCTAAGCCTACAAAAGCAGCAGAGGTTTGATAGTTGATGCCATCTACACTGTACTGATAAGGTGCTGTTCCGCCTTGTACATTCAGGAATACTGTACCATCACCATTGCCACAGCTCGGCATAGTGACATCTGCTGTAGTCAGTACAGGTCCTCCTGCCTGAAAAAGCGTTACTTCGGCTACATCTCTACAGCCAAGAAAATCTTCTACAATGACTTCGTAAATACCTGCCGGTAAATTGGCAAAAGTATTAGAACCCTGAAAAGTAATTCCATTATCTATGCTATATTCAAAATTTGGATTTCCTCCAGAGATCAATACCTCTATAAATCCATCATCCTCTCCGCAGCCAGGATTGATACTAAATATACTATCAATTGTCGGCGCTCCAGGATCCACTAAATCTACAATTAGCGTATCATAACATCCGGCAGCATCCATGACTACAAGATTGTAAGTATTCGCACCCAGTCCATTGAATGTTGTTCCTGACTGGTAAGTCATGCCATTATTGTTACTGTACACTAAAGGCGGAACTCCTCCACTGGCAAAAATCTCAATGCTGCCATCATAAGCCCCACAACTGCTTGGATCATCTAAGTCGGCAAAATCTATTGAGGGGACATTTCCCACTCCTATTGTTACCTGTGCAGACCCAGTACAGCCACCAGCATCTGTTATTATGACTGTATGTAGTCCACCATTAAGATTGAAGGCAATCTGTCCGGTTTCTCCATTATCCCAGAGATAACTATAGGGCGCTGTACCACCACTAACATTGACCGTAGCGCTACCATTATCTTCATTACAGGTAGCTTCTGCATTTTGAACGGTAGTGGCTGTAATCGGTGTAGAACCTCCCACATTGAAAATGGCAGTAGCTGTACACATATCAGCATCCTGAACCGTCAGTGTATAAATGCCCGGACATACACTAGCTTGGTTTTGACCACTTCCAAGTGTACTCCATGTATAAGTATAAGGTGGTGTTCCTCCGGCAGCACTGCCAGAAAGGGAGCCATCACAAAGTCCATCACAAGAAGCATCAAGCCCTGAAGCGCTGGCAGTGAGTGCTGTTGCCTCATTTACCGTAAAGGTAGTCACTGCTGTACAACTGTCTATATCTGATACTGTCACGGAATAAATACCTCCTCCAAGACCTGATTGGTTTTCTGTTGGCGGTAAGCCATTATCCCAGGCATAGCTTAATGGCGGTGTTCCTCCTGAAGTTGTAAAACTGATAGAACCATCATCATTACCATTACAAGATACATCAACTATCGTTGATGAGTCGATCGTCAAATCGCAACTCCCACAAATAACCAGTGCTTCCCAACCTTCTCCACCTGAGAAATAGCCGGAGAAAAACTGAAAAGTCAAGCAGCCTGTCGCCCCCGTTGAAGTGACGGTTCCCGGCGAAGTTGTTCCTGTAAAATTCCCTATAAAGGGAGAGAAAATATCATCGCCATCATAGATCGTGAGAAAATCCGCATAATAGTACATACCCGTCAGGTCAAAAGCGGTAAAATCTACCGTAACCGGATCGCCGGGTGTTTGTGAGCATATGGTCACTGTATAATTCAGTCCTGCCGGATAAGGCCCATTTGGACCTCCTACATCGTAGAACATTTGTCCGCAAAGGGGTGCCGGTGGTGGCACAAGTCCTGTCTGCGTATCGCCATCTATAACTGAGCAAGACCCCGGGCAATTAACCGATTCACAATTTACACCGATATAAGTAACTAGCACTCCACTTGGGTCGCCATCTACTACAACAGAGTAATCGAAGCAGTCATTTGTGTTTTGAGCGGCAAATACATCGCCGATTGATCCATTACCCGGATAATTGTAATCCAATACCCCACCAGTAATACTACCTGTAGCGACATTTGCCCCATTCGTCAATGTTGGCGGGTCAAAGCTAATAACGTTCAAACCGTCAAAATCTGTTGTCCATCCTGATTCGGAGCCTCCATTACCCACACAAACCTGAATATCAACTTCAAAGTTTCCATTACCCAGATCAGTAACGTTTGGATATGAGATAACTGGGGATGAATCGCAGGCATAGAGCTGTTGTGCGCCTAAAGAACCTAGGCAAGCAAGAATAACTACAAGAACAAATCTTGTAAATTCAACTTTATACATTGAGTAAAATTGTTTCATTGTCAGTGAGTTTGTTATTTTATTTGCAATGTTTTGCAAATATGTAAAATCTTTATTAGAGAACGTAAAAAAAGTAGTTAAAGTCCACTTTTAAGTAGTCTTTATTTTGAGTATATTTAAATTTTCACAATCTAATCATTTAAACCGGATTGCCTTAACGGGGTCAATTCGGGATACTAGCATAGACGGTATCAATAATACCAATAAAATAATAATAAATGTTCCTAAATTAATCAGTAAAATAGTGAATGGTTGAATATCTACAGGAGCTATAGATACATAGTAAGATTCTTCTGGAAGTCTTATAAAACCAAAGTATTTTTGTAACAAGCAGAATCCTATTCCCAGTAAATTGCCCAGAAAAAGCCCGATAACAATAATATAGGCTGCATGGTAAAGAAAAACTTTCCTGACCGAAAAATTTGTACTTCCCAGGGCTTTCATTATGCCAACCATATTCGTACGTTCAAGGATTAGAATCATCAGAGCAGTCATCATATTGACAATGGAAACAATAATCATCAAAGCAAGAATCAGGCGTTCATTGACGTCCTGCAGGTTGAGCCAGTTGAATATACCTGGATAAACATCTTTAATACTTTTCGACATTAATTTGGGGCCTAGTACCTGATAGTAGATATATTCATCAAAAGCATCCAAATCGTCTATATCTTCAATAAATACTTCAAAGCCACTGACTTCATTCTCCGACCATCCATTAAGTTGCTGAATACGGCGTATATCTATAAGGGCAAACTTTTTATCATATTCTTCCAATCCTGTTTTATAAATACCGCTTATTTTAAATAATCTTTGTATACGGGTACCTGATTCAACAAAATGAACAGTAAACTTATTTCCAACTTCAAGCCTAAGCCGCTTAGCTGTTGATTCAGATATCAGGATGCCATTGGTTTCAACAGAATCCTGAAGATTAAGCTTTTGACCTTCTATAATATATTTTTCCAAAAAAGACCAGTCAAAATCTTTTCCTATTCCTTTCAGTACAATGCCTTCGAGCTGGTCTTTGGCTTTAATAATACCTGCTTTATTGGCATATACCTGTACGTGCTTAACGCCTCCACTGCTTTTCACCTCTCTATCTCCCAACAAATTTATCGGGAACCCTGTATCTGAAGCTCTCGCTATATGATTGATTCGTCCAATATCTGAAAGAAGCAGCGCGCCATTCTTGCCATTATAGAAATCCTGTTTGGTGCTAATAGGAATAGATTCAACAGAATTTTCAGTATTGTAATCTGTTATGTGAATATGCCCCCAGAAACCAAATATCTTTTCGCTGATTTCTTTCTTAAACCCAGAAATCAATGATGTAGCCGATATCATGACCGCCATACTAAGCATAATAGCAATGATAGCAATGATAATGATCTTACCTGAAAAAGAGCTTTGTCCGCCTCTGGCAACTCGTTTCGCTATGAAATATTCTAGATTCAAATTTTATACTTAAGTCTAATGTTATTATTACGAAGTTGTTTAAAAATGTGTGACCAACTTCAATAATTATTCAATAGTTGATTGGTTAGTTTTTTCTGTCACTTTAGTTAAAAAGTCCAAGGTCAGGCGATTAAATTCAGGTGCATGGGTTTCCATAGGATTATGGGCTGCTCCAACAATTTCTTTTATCTCCGAGTCATATAAAGTTTCATCTAATACTTCCCCTACTTTGGGCGGTACCCATTCATCTTCAGTTCCCCATATAATGAGTGCTGGCTGTTTGATACTTTCCAAAGAATATGGTTCAATTTCTTTTGCATCCAGAAAAGCTTCCATAATAGCACTCGCAGTACGGGGTTGTCTTAATGCGGTCATATAGCCGTTTACGGCAAAGGTGTCTGGTTCTTCTCCGTAAGCATTTTCCAGCATTTTACGGATTCTTTTGGGTTTGTAAAAATAATATTCTCCTCCCACTTCGGCTATTCTTTTTACTGGTAATAATGTTTTCAAAAGTTTAGTCTTAAATTGTTGCTTTTT
>JAHDFX010000007.1:38031-54060 GCA_020627965.1 Saprospiraceae bacterium
ATTGTTCCGTCAGCAGCACCTCCATCTACAAATATTAAACTTTCTGTGCGTTCAGGACTTAGGGCTGCCATAGCTCCTACAACACTGCCTCCCATCGAATGTCCTGTCAGGTGCCACTTGACATAAGGGGCGAAATTATTTTCCAGCCCTACCCTATCCGCTACCGTCCATAAGAGTTTACTTCTTGCTGAAGAAGAATGATTTATCCCTTTACTTTTATCACTATAACCAAAAGCAGGCAAATCTACTGTCAATACATTGTATCCGGCTTCTGTAAGTGTCGTAATATTTTTTCTCCAGGAAAAGGTCGAACCACCAAAACCATGAATCAACATCAGATTACCTAATCCGACATCAGCTTTGCTTGCCCAATAACGATAATGCACTTTAACTCCATCTACACGAGTAAATTGGCTGTTGGTAAATGGTTTTTCGTTGAGTTCGTCTGGATGTAATGGCATGATATAAGGAATCAGCCAAAGCAAAACATAAACAACTAATGCTACAACTAGCGTAATCTTGAAGAAATTGAGGATGAATCGCATGCGGGCAAAGATAGTAATTTAAATTATCCAATTTAGTAAGGGTAAAAGAATAGTTTTCCTATAAAAATTGGTTACATCCTGACCACTTTAGCTAACAAATAATGTACATTTGTTATGTCTTATTTTAATACCAACCTAATCTAAACCGTTTTGAAGACAATGAGTAGAGTTATTTTACTGAATTTTTTGCTGTGCATAAGTTTGTGGAGTACAGCCCAAACAAGCCTTGACAATTTAGACTTGGAAAACTGGACAGAATCTGAGTCCGGACGTTTTGAAGAACCTGATGGACCTTGGGCAACAGCTAATTTTGGAGTTGATCTGGAAGTTTTTCCGCCTGCTACAAATCCTGTTGAAAAAACAAACGATGCTTATTCTGGAAATTATGCAGCCAAGATGGAGTCACTGGAAATTTTCTTCACTTTTACTTCTGGCGCATTGTGGACTGGTGGCTTTGAATTAAACATCGCCAACCCTACAGATAGCCCTAAATTTGGTGTTCCTTTTAATGGTACGCCCGAACGCTTTCAGTGTTATTACAAATATCTGCCTATGAATGGCGACTCTATGGATATTTATTCCACTTTATTTCTACAGGGTGATACTGTGGCACATTGCCAATTAAGAAGCTCACAAACCGTTGACAGTTATACTTTCCTTGATCTGGAATATGATTATAAAATGACTGGAGTCGAACCTGATTCTATTCAGGTGGTTTTCACATCAAGTGCTGCTGGTTTTGATTTTGAAGGTCAGCTCAACAGCCAATTATTTGTGGATGAGGTAAAACTGGTCAACTCTGTCGGAATTATTGATGTTCTGTCTCCTGAAATACAGATAAAAGCTTATCCAAACCCAGCCTCAGCTCTTATAACACTTGAATTCGACAAAAATTTATCCGATGGACATTTGCTGTTTTTTGATAGTATGGGCCGACAAATGCATCGCCAGATTACCCAAAACACCCGCAATAATATTGATGTGTCTGACTGGCAATCCGGCACTTATTATTTCTTATTAAAAGATAAAGATGGACATGACATGAGCAGTGGCTCATTTTTAGTTAGATAAACACACATCCACCATGCGCTACATAACTACACTTACATTATTACTGGTCTGTACGATGAGTTTTGCCCAATTAGCAACAGGAATCAGACTAGGTTTCACAGCAGGCACGCCTATTGGTAAAGCAGAAGAAGGAGCTACCGGTAAATTGGGGCTCGGTACGGTGGCAGGTGTTGTTGTGGAATACAACATCACTGATAAATGGGGCTTGCGTACAGAAGCATATTATACACAGAAAAAATCTTCCTTCAGCACACCTGCTTCGGTTGATGAATATGATTATTTATACGAACCACCAGGCTCAGATACAGCGGTATGGATCGTTGCTAAGTTTGACGGCGATGTAGATGGCAAATTTGACAATCGTTATGTTGAAATGCCATTATTAGCTCACTATTATGTTTCGGATCGCTGGAATGTAGCTTTTGGTCCTTATTTGGGTTATCTGTTGCGGGGAGAAATTTCGGGCACATCTAACGGAACTGTCAGAATAGGTGTTGCTGACTTACCTGTTGACAATCAATTATTTGACGAAAGTCAGCACCTAAGTCCCTGGGATTATGGCTTAATTGGCAGTATGCGATATGAGACAGACTTTGGGCTGAACTATGAGTTCCGTCTTTCTTCTGGTCTAAGTTCTGTTTTTAAGGAGACTTATCCACTGGCTGATGGAATTGTCAGGAATATGTATGTACAACTTACCGCAGGTTATAGGTTTACAGGCAACAACCGTTCTTAGAGCAACTTGAGTTACTGGTTTTGTCGTCTATTTTACTTTTTGTAAAAAGTTAGGCATAGTTTTGGTCTTCTTTATAGTAGTAAAAACTATTTCGACTTTTTAGTCGTTATCATTTTGCAGTTTAAATTGAGTTAGAGCATGTTTAAATTTCCATGATTGAGTGAAAGCGAGCAAATTTTATTCTGGACGAGGAATGATGAGAGCACATAGCCTGAGCTACGTAATCGAAGAATGACGAAATACAGGATAAAATTTGCCGTTTGCAGCCAATTGAGGGAAAATTAAACATGCTCTAACAGAACTTTGCTAAAACCATTTTTATTAAAAGAAGAAAAAATAAACATGAAAAACATTTTTCTACTGATACTATTATCTGCACTTGCACTAGCAGGTTGTAATAGAAAATCAGCTAAAAAGAACAGTAAAACAACAACAAGCTCCAAACCAGCTAAAGTGCAAAAAGGTGTTCAATTCGATAAAAGCACCCCTTATGCAAGTATTGTAAAGCAGGCCAAAGCAGAAAATAAGCCTATACTGATAGATTTCTATACAACATGGTGCGCACCATGTAAATGGATGGATAAAGATGTCTTTGAGCTTGATGCCGTTGCTGACCTGCTCAATAAGAATTTCATCAATATGAAAGTGGATGCAGAACGTGGGCAAGGACCTACATTAGCCGAAAAATTTGGTGTAGGCGGTTTTCCTACATTGGTTTACCTGAGCAGTGAAGGCGACGTACTACACAAACAATTGGGTATGACCAGTGCTACAAATGTAATGAGCCAGGCAAAACAAGTCATGAAAGACAATAGTAAAGAGTAAAAGGTAAGAAATACTTATATATAAGGCTGTCGGATATATTCTGGCAGCCTTTTTTTGTCGGTCTTATTCATAAAAATAGCTACCTTTATGCTAGACAAATGCAGACTCAAAGCTGGTCAAATATGAATACAAACTTTATCAAACTCATTTTATCTTTGGTAATAGTATGTTTTGCCATTAAAAGCAATGCGCAAGATATTCACTATACTCAATTCTATCAAGCTCCGATCTATCTGAATCCTGCCATGACAGGACACATAGACGGTACTTATCGCCTTAATCTGCTGTATCGTTCTCAATGGGCGACAGTGACTACAAGTGGAGCTGTTTATACCACGCCTTCGGCTTCTTTTGATGTGAATATTGGAAAACGGACTCAAAAAAACTCTTTTGGTTTGGGCGGTACAGTTTTAAATGACCAAACTGCTGGCGGGATTACTAACCTAACCATGTTGTTTGGCGCTGCTTATCACTGGGGGATTGAACCAACAGAAACCCATTACCTTTCTTTGGGCGTGCAGGGTGGTATTATTCAAAAAAGAATTGATTTTGGGTCATTGCTTTTTGGCGAACAGTTTGATGGTGATCTTTTTAATCCAAACTTGCCTTCAAACGAACAGTTTCCCAATACATCAATTAGTAATACAGACATGCGCCTGGGGCTTATCTGGAGTTCTTTTTTAGATAATGTGACCTTTCGTATAGGAGGTGCATATATGCACCTTATGGAACCTGATGAAACTTTTAATCAAATCAGTACACTCCCTGCTCGTTTGGTCGTTCATGGCGATGCAAAATTTGGATTAGGCGGACGTTTCTTTGCAGAACCTCATTTTCTTTATATGAACCAGGGAAGTGCCAGCCAGTTGAATATTAATTCTCATATTGGTTATGTAGCCAGCCTGGACTTTGAAGCCTATGCCGGGCTTGGACTAAGAGCCGGTGATGCTATGCTCATGATGCTTGGTGGTGAGTTTAAAGGTGTCCGGTTTGGGTTTAGTTATGACCTGAATACATCTGTTTTGAGGCTGGCATCTAATGGCGTGGGTGCTTATGAATTTTCTATTGGCTATGTAGGTAATGTTGCCAGAAAGGTGCAACCCGAATTACCTGCTATACGATTCTATTAATTCCCCATCATTCTATTTGAAAAACACTGACCATGTATAAATATATTAGTATTGTCTTTTTGTTATTGAGTTATTCTGCTTTTGCACAACCTGGCAGAAGTAAAGGTTCTTCTGGTAAAAACCTTCAAATTGCCAATGAACTCATCGACCAGTCAAGCTATTATAATGCAATTATTTATATAGAGAAAGCTCTCTCACAAGATCCTGCCAATATATCTATTGCTTATTTATTGGCGGATACTTACCGCAATGCAAGAGATTATCGTAATGCTGCTGATTACTATGGGTTAATTATTGATGCAGAAGATCCGGCAGTATATCTGAATTATCCACTGATTCGCTTATATCATGGTGATATGCTCAAGCAAGATAAGAAATACAAAAAAGCAATTACTGCCTATAAAGGTTTTATTAGTACGTATAATGGACAGAGTAGTGATATTCATATTCAAAGAGCTAATAATGAAATTATAGGCTGCGAATTTGCTTTATCTAGTAAAAGTCGTAGTGAAGAACCAGTTTCTGTACGTCCGATGAATGGAAACATCAATAGTGATTATACCAATTATGCCCCTGTTCCGCTTGGCGACAGCCTGCTCATTTTTTCTTCTATACGATCAAATCAAATCATTAATACCGGGCAGCGGAATTATGAAAAATCAAAAATTTACATTGCAGAACGGATAAGTGGCAGCCGCTGGTCAAAAGCAAAATTATTGCCTGGACCCTTCAATCGTACGCAGGAACATGTAGGGCATGGCGCTTACTCACCTGATGGGCTACGCTTTTACTACACTGTTTGTCCAAGTGAAGAAAATAACCAGGTAAAATGCCGTATAGTTGTTAGTGAATTTAAGGATGACAGATGGACGAATGGCAACTCTGTAAGCAAAATCAATATTGCTGGTTATAAAAGTTCTACTCCTGTAGTGACTAAAGATAGAAGAGGAACAGAACGTATTTATTTTTCTTCTAATCGCCCGGGCGGTAAAGGTGGTATGGATATCTGGTCTGTTGCGCGTCAGAAAGATGGTTCCTATACACCCGCATTAAATGCAGAAGCACTGAATACACAATTCAATGAAATAACTCCATTTTTTTCCAGCAAAGAAAATAGTTTTTACTTCAGCTCCAATGGTTACCCCGGACTAGGCGGCTATGATATTTTCAGCGTCAGTTTAGCCAATAATCAATGGGGAACCGTTACCAATGTCGGTAAACCTATTAATTCGCCTGGTGATGACACTTACTATACTCGTTCATCTAAAGGGAAATATGGCTATTTGGTTTCTAATCGTTCAACAGGTAGCTATGGAATTGCCAGTAAAACCTGCTGCGATAATATTTATAGAATTGCATTTGGCGAATCAGATCCAGAGCCGGAGCCAGAACCCGAAGCGCCAACGGCGGAAATCGGTGTTAGTGGATTTGTTTTTGCGACAACAGATGTTTCTATTATGGAAATGGACGGTGCTAAAGTCAGGCTTTTTGATGAAACTAAAGGGAATCCTAAATTGATACAAGAAATTACTTCCAGCGCTGAAAATGGTTTTTTCTTCAATTTGGAAGCCAATAAAACCTATGCTATTGTAGTGTCGAGTGAAGGCTTTTTGGAAGAGAAAATAAAATTTAATACCAAAAGAATAGAGGGCAGCAAGACTTATCGTAAAGATATTTATCTGCTTGAAAAAGGTGTCAATATAGAAGGTATGGTGTATACTGAAGATGAGCAAGGGCAACTAACCCCTTATGCTGGTGCCGATATTGAAGTCTTAAAAAAACAGGAAGCTGGTTCAGAAGAACTCGTTAAAGAATTGAAATCAACAGAAGAGGGATATAAGATATTCCTGAAAAGTGGTGCCGAATATAAAGTAAAAACCAGTATAGAAGAGTATCTAACATCCAGTTATGATGTAGATACCAGAGGCGTGGAAGTATCTATCCAAAACAAGCAAGACGTTATATTGAAGTCTAAAAAAGAAGGTGTTACTTATAAAATTGATAATATTTATTACGATTATAATAGCGCAAAATTGCGCCCGGATTCATATGAGCCTTTGAACGACTTAATCAAAGTCTTGAGTGACAATCCAAGTATTCGTATTGAAATTGGCTCTCACACAGACTCAAAAGGTGACGAAGATTATAATCAGAAATTATCTTTAAAGCGAGCACAAAGTGTCGTTACCTACTTGACTGAAGCTGGTGTAGCGGCAGAACGACTAACTCCACAGGGTTATGGTGAAACCTCTCCTATTGCTCCAAATGACACAGATGATAATCGTCAACTGAACCGTAGAACTGAGTTTAAGATCATTGATGCTGGAAACTAAAACGACTTGAATGAAATATTGCAGTAATTGCGGGCAATCAGTTGTATTGTCGGATATTCCGGGTGATACACATCAACGTTATTACTGTAAATCCTGCGATACCATTCATTACCAAAACCCCAACATGGTGGTCGGATGCCTTCCCTTTTATCAGGACAAAGTCCTACTTTGCAAAAGAGCGATAGAACCCCGAAGTGGTTTCTGGAATCTTCCGGCAGGTTATCTTGAAAACGGAGAAACGGCAGAAGAAGGAGCTCTCCGTGAAGTTTGGGAAGAAGCTTGCGCCAAACCTGAGATCATTACTTTACATTCGCTTTACAGCATTGCCCGCATCAATCAAATTTACTTATTTTTTCTGGCAGAATTACCTACTCCCGATTTTGGTATAGGTGAAGAAAGTCTTGAAGTTGATCTATTTTCAGAAAAGGAAATCCCCTGGAAAGAAATTGCTTTCACTTCTTCTGTACATGCTTTGAAAGGTTATTTTGCCGACAAGAAAGCCGGGATTCGACAAGTTCACAGAGGTTTTTTTCGATGGGAGGATTTGAAATGATATTGGATTATTGGGTTGTTGAGGGTTTGTATAGCAAAATTCGCTTAATTTAAACAAATAAACACCTGACATTCAAATTATTAAACATAAAATTACAAAGTCCAAGCCATCAAAGCATCCACTCCTTCCTTACTCATTGGTGCCGCAAAAACATCTTCTGAAGGCTGAATTTTCTGGATTAACTGGTTAATTGCCGGTGCTATCCAGGCTTCATTATATTCATTTTTATGCCGAATCAGTAAAGCGATTTTATACAATAATGTCAAACGTTCAAACAGCGGCTTAGCAGCGGCTTCCATCACTTCTTTCTCCTGACTAACAAGCCGTTCAAAGGCAGTTAGTTTTAGTAATTCTTTATTCAGGATAGTAGCATACTCAGCATCTAGCTGAATATACATGCCAATCTCCTCAAACATTATTTGTAAGCCTTTAGACTTGAAACTGGCTCGGAGCATATCCAATAACATGATATTACCAGCACCTTCCCATATGGGCAAAACCATGACATCTCGCATCAATTTCGGCATGACTGTATCTTCAATATAACCCAAGCCGCCCATCAATTCCATACTTTCTCTGACCACATATACACCTTCAGCAGCAGTGCAACGCTTTATCATAGGTGTCAACAAACGAAGTAGGTGTGCTTCTCTTTCATCTCCATTATCTGCTTTATCTAAAGCCTGTATAGCCCGCCATGTGATATAAAAATTGGCGACCTGTATAGCCCCTAGTTCTGCCAGTTTTTGCCGAACTAAAGCATGTTCAATAGCTTTTTTACCAAAAGAAACCCGATGCGATAAAAACTGATAAACCTCTACTAAAGCCCGGCGGGAAGCACTGATGGCAGCAATGGAATTATACAAGCGGGACAGGTTAATCATATCTGCCATAACCTGAAAACCTTCCCCTTCTTTTCCGACTAATTTGCCAACAGTATTGGTAAGAAAACACTCTGCACTAGCCATAGAACGAACGCCCAGTTTATCTTTCAACCGGATCATTCTTATGGGGTTTCGACTGCCATCCGACAAATATTTTTCTACCAAAAAGATAGACAGTCCTTTTGTTCCCTCAATAGAAGCATCGGTTCTTGCCAATACAAAGATCAGGTCAGCATTGGCATTGCTGCAAAACCATTTTTCACCATTTAAATGATATAAATCGTCTTTGTAATAATTGGCAGTAACTATATTAGCCCCTACATCCGAACCTCCTGCTTTTTCTGTCAGGAACATGGCGCCAGTAAACAACTCTTTAGGGTTTAAAGTCGCTATTTTAGGTAATAAACGAGCTTTATCTTCTTCATTACAATACCGCTGGATTAGCCTGGCTACGCCATCCGTCATACATAGTGGACAGTATTGCCCAGATTCACTCATGGCATATAAATAACCGGCACTAAAACCCAATTGATGCCGTTCGTCTCCTAGCTTAGTTTGGAGTTCTTTGTCCCATTTCACATGAAACATTTCAGAAGCTACCGCTATATTCATCAACTTCCAATAATCTGGATGAAATTTGATCTCATTGATGTCTTCGCCATAGGCATTTCTGGGCTGAAGAACTGGTGGATACTTATCTGCATTGAGTGAATACTCATTCATCACACCTGCCGCTTCTTCACCTAACCTATCCAATTTGCTATGCATATAAGACAATGCTACAACAGATAATTCCCGCTGTAGCCAGTCCTGTAGCATGAGGTCACTTTGATAAAAATTGATACCAGGCTGAAAACTTTCAGGTAAAACTCTGTTCTTTTCAGCCGGATATTTAGCTTTGGTCGGTTCTTTTAGCATGCGCCAGAGGGTAATTTATAAATTGAATCGAATACCAATTCTATAATTCAAATGATGCGTACTCGACTCATACTGCCCGTCAGACATACGTAGGTTTGAAATGTCATGCACTTCAGGATTAATACTACGATAATGTGTAAAAGTACCCAGATTTGCAGTTGTTGCTAAATCTAAACCAATGGGTAGATCTTTAAACTTGATCTGCAAACCTCCACCAATTCCCGGGGTAAAAGCTGTTCCGTGAAATTGTGTTATATCCTCAAACAAATAAGTTTCTTCTGTTGCGATCTGCGTACTAAAAAAGGATGTTCCACCTACACGAGCCTCCAGATAAGGATTAAACATAGCCTCTTTAAATACATGATAACGAGCCACCAAATGGTAGTTTAAAAAACAGTCCTCTTCAGATATTTCAATAAAAGTTCCAGGATAGCCCCCCTCTGTCATTTCACGTAAGTGTGTGTCATTATAAAACATAGAAACACCTAACTCACCTCCTAGCGTAAAATTAGTTTCTTTAACTCTGACCGCTACATCTGTGGAAAAACCTTTTGGTGTTTTAGTCAGATTTTCATTGTATTCCTGTAAGGGGTCAGCAAGATTGAAATTCATGCTGAAAGAGACTTGACCGTATGATACAGATATTGTCAACAGACATAACAAAGCGAGTAAAATATTCGTTTTCATATATTATTTTTTTAGTTCATTTTAAGACGCTATTTGAATTTAGCTTCTAAGATAAGTTCTAAATTTTGGACGGCATATTTGAGAAAAGTATACGCAATAATTATGCCTTCAATTTATCAATGATTAGTTTGATCTCATTAATTGGCAATTCAGCAATTTCAGCAATTTCTTCAATTTTCATATTTTTCTGCCAACATCTTTCGACAACTTTTTCCTTTTCGTTATTTCTTCCTTCAATTTCCCCTTTACGTTCAGCCGCAATCAATTTCCCCCTTTCGTCTTGTTCTGCAATGGAAGCATTATCGTAAGCTCTTAAAGCTTCTTTTTTCCAACTATGTTTGTCTGCATCCCGATAAGCTTCACGCAATCCTTCATCATCTACATGATTTGGAATGACTTCCAGATTTTCGGCATTTTTAATAAAAAATATCCATTTTTCACTTAGTGTTTTCAACTCATTTTCCAACAAGGCAAACTTTTGTAATTCTATAAAGGTAAATTGGATATCTTTTAGTTGATGTTCGTATGTTTCTCCATTGAGAATAATATGATGGGACAAGTAATCAGCCCCTTCAAAAAAATTAAAATCAAGAATGCCAATAAAATAAATGGGCTTCAGTAAATGATATTGCTCTCCCTTGTCTATTTGCATTGAATAATCCCGACAGGTATAATACTGAACACGCTTATCAAAACCATCAACATGGGCTACCTGCATTTCAATAACAAATTGCCTGCCCGTCTCGTCTTTAGCATGAATATCAATGATACTGGCTTTTTCACCAGCAACTCTCGGCAAGAGATAAGGGTTGATAATATCAACTTCCTGTATGCGTTGTCCTCCTTCTAATTTTAATATAGCATTAAGAAACGAAATGATGATCCCGGTCTTTTTTTCATTACCGAATATCTTACGAAATGCTATGTCGTTTTTGACGTCTACAAATTTCATATTATTATAATTGTGTGACCGGGCGGGTACAACTAACTGCAATTTAAAGGTTTTTTAGGGAAAATAAAAAGACTGCTGATGCAGTTATAGCCGTTAAAAAGCTTAGGATTGTGTGAACATTCGAGTTAAGGTAAGCGCCTATTAAATAAGGAAGCGTTAAACTTTGGCATAATTTTGTTAATATTTGCATCTTGACAGCCTTCATATTTGACTTTTTTGAAGGTTTTATCGTACGTTTGCATATAATCAACGCTTAAATACATATGAATACATTATTAAAAATCAGTTTTCTACTTTGCTTTTCAGTACAAATGGCTTTCGCGCAAGAGCCTGAGTATGGAATAGCCACCCGCTATTCAGATCAATTGCAGGGTACAAGAACACACAGCAGTGCTCTTTATGATAAAGATGAGTTGACTGCTGCACACAAGACCTTGCCTTTTGGCACTTTGGTCAAAGTAATACGTACAGATAATAATAAATCTGTTATTGTAAGGGTCAACGATAGAGGGCCTTTTGTGAAGGGGCATGTAGTGGATTTATCCGGTCGTGCTGCCGAGCAGATCGGTCTTGATCCGGAAGAGGAAGTTAAAGTAAAAGTTTTGATTGCTAAGGCTAATACTAAGCCAAGCGTAAAGTCTAAGCCCAAGCCAAAACCAGAGCCTGAGCCAGTCACAGAAGCTGATCGTTTACTTCCTGTAAAGAAGAAAAAAATAACGCCTCCTCCCGTAAAGCCAAAACCAAAGCCTAAAGCGACTCCCAAGCCAGCACAGTCAAAACCGGCTCCTAAGGCTCAACCAGCTCGTCCGGCTGCTCCTATATCAGCGGCAGATGATCTGAGTAAAGATGGTTTGTATAAAATACAGGTGATGCGTCAGGCAGGTACAGGTTTTGGTGTACAGGTAGCTTCTTATAATAGCTATGATAATGTACTCCGCCATGTTGGTGAATTGCAGGCAAAATGGTTTAAGAATATTCTTGTCCATTCTGTTAATGATCCAAGCGGACAAGGAACTTATAAAATTGTATTAGGCCCTTTCCCTGATCGCCCAACTACAGAGGCTTATCTGAAAGAATTGAAGGATAATAAGGCAATGGGTGGCTTTATTGTGAATTTAGCCAGTTTGAGGTAATAGAGTCAAAACATAAGTCATCCCGAATTTTGGTCGAAATAGAAATTATAAGAGGCCGATGGCTGCTTTTAAAATTCGGGATGACTTATGTTTACTGAAGCTTATCTAATGACCATCATGTGAACAAGACCATTCTACTCCAATAGGTGAACCATCCGGCGGACTTACAGCAGGACTTGGAATCACTTCTTTCGGATTGTTCCTGTAATACTCAATTTTCGATAAAAGGTATTGAACATGTGCCTGCTCTCCTACACTTCCACTCCTACTTTTTGAAGACATTAATTTTTCCAATTCAAATAGCTTGTATTGTGCCATTGCACGAACCTGTTCTGCTGCCTTAGGATTGCTGGCTAATCCGATCAAATGCTGAACAAATAACTTCTGAGTCATTAGGTTGACTTCTTTCTTTAAACCATTATAAGAACCTGAAAAAACAGTCTTTTCTAATTCATTCAATAGTTTATCAAAGCCAGGATTTGCATTATTCCGGGCTGTATATTCGATCATACGAGCAGCACGTTCACGGTGCAATAGCAGCTTCATTGTCATATCAGCTGAACTCTCAGCAGCAGCTATCGGATCAAATGTCAAACCTGTTCTGGCTTTAAAACTTTCTCTGCCTCTGTCGTAAGCAAAGGTTTTTGGTGGCAGTAATTGCAGAATATTTTCAGGCAAAGTCAGAAAATCAGGCTCCAGAGTTTTTAACAAAGTTCCCAAAGCATCTTCTTGTGTTTTTGCTGGTAAAATCTCTATAGTCGTCTGCTTATCTCCGCGCATAGCATACGTATAATCGGCTCCACCAATCAGTTTCGCTACCGCATCTATCTGATAACGATGACTTAAATAAATCGGTACTAAGACTTCTTCCAAGCTTGACATTGGGCTATTTGTCGGGATATTATTTTCACTAAAATTGTCTAACACAGCACTGCGTAATTTCATCATACGTTCCAATTCGGCAACAGCATCCTCCCCATTGTCCCATAAATGGGCATAAGGATGCGCACCTCCAGCAGGACGGGCATCTCTATCAGAGATAAAGCGAAGTCCCAGGTCATTATTTTCTTTTAAAATTTGCTGTAAAGCCTCCTCTTCATTAACATCATTAGGAAAGTCAGAATAACCATATATTACGACACGTTTATCCCATTTCCCAATTTTATCATCATAAGCATTGCTAAAATCAAAACTACCATCAACATTCAAACCGATCAACGGGTGCGG
This sequence comes from Saprospiraceae bacterium, assembly GCA_020627965.1. Classification (GTDB taxonomy): domain Bacteria; phylum Bacteroidota; class Bacteroidia; order Chitinophagales; family Saprospiraceae; genus JAHDEO01. Next base: position 51,026 of record JAHDFX010000007.1, read on the forward strand.
ATAATCCATAACAGAAGCCCGACCATTAGTGCTTGCCGCAAAATTGTGAGCGATACCTATAGTATGTCCCACCTCATGAGCCGATAGCTGACGAAGACGTGCCAATGCCATTTCCAACATTTCATCAGAAACAGGTTTTCCTTCTTCAAAAGGCGCTAAAATTCCCTGTGCAATCAAATAATCCTGTCTTACTCGAAGAGAGCCCAAGGAAACATGTCCTTTAATGATCTCACCAGTGCGAGGATCTGATACGGAACCTCCATACGACCAGCCACGAGTGGAACGATGTACCCATTGAATTAAGTTGTAACGAACGTCCATAGGGTCTGCATTGGCAGGTAATATTTTGACTTGAAATGCATTGATAAAACCGGCAGCTTCAAAAGCTTCATTCCACCATAAGGCTCCATCTATAAGGGCAGAGCGCACAGGTTCCGGTGTGCCCGGATCAAGGTAGTAAACAATTGGCTCAACGGCTTCGCTCTTTTCAGCTTCAGGATTCTTTTTTTCCAGGCGATGACGCATAATGTATCGCTTCATCAGAGGTGCTCCGATAGGCGTGGCATAGTCTTGATAACTGATGCCAAAATAACCACAGCGCGGGTCTAGTTTGCGAGGCTTATAATTGTTATCTGGTAATTCTACAAATGAATGATGCTGACGAACAGTTACGGCTTCTGCGCTAGGCGTGACACTTCTGATATATCTACCTTCAGGTTTGCCAATAAAAGTAAGCGTAGCTTCCAATTCGGTATTTTTAGGAAAAGATTTGCACATAGGCAGATAGATTGCTGAGCGCGATTTTTCCAACTTATAGCTTCCTTGCTTACTGCCTTTCAAGCTTCCAATGACATCATGAGCATCTCTCAATAGAAAATCTGTGGCATCTACTAATACTTTATCTCCCTTAGAAGATTTATCTATCTTGAAGCCCCATAATATAGACTGTGCAAAAGCTTCTTCTACTGAACGCTTTTCTAATTCGTTATCACTGACTGCCCGGTATTTATAATTGGGCTGAACCAACAAGGCTTTATCGCCACTTCTGACAAATTTGACCACACGATCACGACCTAACTGTCCTCTGTCCAATCCTATATCATTGGAACCTACACCAGCCGCCAGAGAATTGACGTATAAAAACTCTGTCTCCCATTTATCTATTTCCAGCCATATTTTACCTGCCGACTCATCCCAATAAAAATTAAAATAGCCTTCATGTTTCTCCATACTGGCCGTCTTGGAAACAGCTTTTGATGCATCAGTCGAACCAGTTTTAACTGTTTCTTCTACGGCTTTACAGCCAAATAGACTGAGGCTGCATAATAGGATAAATAGGTTTTTCATAGTGACCGTTTGATTAATGGTTAATGACGTATTAACAATTAACAACTAACCATTAAGTAATTAATACATGTCTTATTTCGGAACAAGTAACTCTATAGTATATTCATCTACATACAGTTCTTCGCCCCTTTGCATATATACATAAGATTTGATGACACTCTCAGGGTCTTTACCTTTGGGGATATGATAATAATAGTAAACCGGCACCCATTGCTTGGGCGTATTAAGATGGTTATTGATGTGAATACCCCGCCATTTCTCTGATTTCCCGTCTTTCTCTACCAGTGTAACCAAACGGGCATAAGTATTCCAATCGCCATGTTTTGCCCAAACACTGACTTTTAGCCAGGCGTCTTCGTATTGCATAAAGTCTTTATAAGGATATTCAAAGCCTTTGCTAAATTCATTGACACTGGCTTTGCAATGATAGGCTTGTTTGCCTTTGTAGTATTCATAATCTACTACATTGACGGTATCTTCTTCGAATCCATATTTGCCCAAGAGGCGCTTTTCATACTTGCTTTCATCTTTGATATGATCGTCAATATCCATAAAAGCTAAGTCGTAGCGAGTAATTTCTGTTTTACCAAATATTCGTTTGTAATAAGCCTTTGTAATACCTTCCGACTGGATGATATTCTTATTGTATTGCCATATTTGAAATAAATTCAAACTGATCAATGCTATAATTAGCGGTACGAAAACCAGCTTTTTCCAATCCTTATTGAAAAAATATTGCATCCATGCGCCTAATGCTAAAAACAAAATAGCATAAGACTGCACCAATGCCCGACAACTATAACTTCCTCCATACCACCAGACATCCCAGCATATTACTACGTAAGTATTTAAAATAAAATAAACCAATGCAGCCCAGAAAACCGTTCTTACATGTTTGTATAAAAAGTAAAAACCCCAGACAAATAAAGCAGCTAAAGGCGTATAAATAAACCAGCCTTTTTCAAAGCCAAATAATACCCTGAAATAAGGATCAAGCCAGCTGAAACCTTGTTCTTCATAGGAATAAAACAGGAAATGACCAGTCGCCAGTTTCCAATAAATGAGTATTGGCCAGGTCGCAATAAAAGCAGCGATAACCAACAAAACAAAATGTATTCTATGCTCCCAGACCAGGGCTGCTTTCTTTTTAATATCCTCGACCGAAGTAATTCCCCAAAGTAAAGGAATCAGACAACACAAAAGATCTGTAGGACGAATAATCGTACTAAGTCCGATAATTCCTCCAATAATGATCGCATAACGTTTCCTAGGACTTTCATGCCATTTGATCGTAAAATGCAACAACCAAACGTACATAAAAAACAGGTAACCATGCGTCATGGCACCATCTACAAACACATACTGCATGTAGTTTATACCCAGTACGCCCACCAGAAAAGTAAAGGCAACCGCTACGTCGGAGTAATAACGCAATAGTATCTTACGCAGTACTAAAAGTGCCACAGCCGCATAGAAAACAGCACTCAAACCTATCCCCCACTGATATGGTGCTGAAAAGCCATCCATCGGATAGCCGAACAACCAGGCAGCAAAATGTCCAAGAAAGAAAAAAGGCAGGTATAAAATACTGACTCCAATCGGGTATTTGGTGACTAAGTTCCCATTACCCGCAGGAAAAGCCTGATAGAAAACATTGGTGTTATGGTAAGTATCAATGATCTTCTCCA
>JAHDFX010000008.1:0-39398 GCA_020627965.1 Saprospiraceae bacterium
TTGTCCCCCTTCGGAGGGGGTGTAGGGGGTGGACAACGGAGTAAAATTTAGTAAAGCCGTGCAATTTGTTATAGACACTTATTGGTCTTACTACTTCATTGAATCCGCCAAATTCCATATCTTCGCCGAAGTACATGAATCAATTAATACTATGAGTAATATTGCCGTCTTTCCCGGTTCCTTTGACCCCATCACGCTCGGACATGTTGCACTCGTCAAACGTGCCTTGCCTTTATTCGATAAGGTCATTGTTGCTATTGGAGTCAACTCTCAAAAGAAATATCTGTTCTCTTTAGAGCAGCGACTGGAATGGCTGGAAGAGACATTTAAAGATGAGCCTAAAGTAGAAATTGCAAGCTTTGAAAAACTGACGGCACATTTTTGCCAGCGTGTAGATGCCAAATATCTGCTAAGAGGATTGCGGAATGCCTCCGATTTCGATTATGAAAAAACAATTTCTCAACTAAATTCTGCATTGGTAGACGATCTGGAAACCGTTTTTCTGATCAGTGATCCTGAATATTCGCATATCAGCTCAACCATAGTCAGAGAGATTATCAGAGGTGGAGGTGATGCGAGTTCGTTTATTCCTAAAGCAATTAAAATCTAGAAGAGAGATCGTATCGCAAGCGATTCTGAGAGATAACAGAGCGATTCTGTAGAGTAAAGTTTCAAACTTAGTAAAAGTACATCGACATACAATACGGGCATATGCAATATGCCCCAATAATAACACGATAACACATTAACACGATAACACAAATAATAAATATGAACGCCTTTTTTACCACACCATTAGCCACGAATGAGCCTGTATTGAGCTATGCACCCGGAAGCCCGGAACGTGCAGAACTTAAAGCCGTTTTAAGGGAATTGAAGAAAGAAAAAGTCAAGATTCCTATGCATATTAACGGGCAGGCAGTAGAGACAAAAGAGCTTGTTGCTATTCACCCGCCTCATGAGCTAAAACACACTTTAGGACATTACTGCAAAGGAGATTCCAAGCATGTAAATATGGCTATAGAAGCTGCTCTTAATGCGCAGGCTGCCTGGGAGCAAATGCCCTGGCAGGAACGTGCAGCGATCTTCTTGAAAGCAGCCGATCTATTGACTGGTCCTTACAGAGCCAGAATGAATGCAGCAACCATGCTCGGACAGTCTAAAAATGCTTATCAGGCTGAAATTGATGCCGTTTGTGAAATGGCTGATTTTTTCCGCTTCAATGTGGAATTTATGACGCAAATTTATGCCGATCAGCCGGAAAGTGTACCAGGTGTATGGAATCGTCTGGAATATCGCCCATTGGAGGGTTTTATCTTTGCGGTATCGCCTTTCAATTTTACTTCTATTGCTGCTAACCTTTGTTGTGCGCCTGCTATGCTTGGTAATGTCGTCATATGGAAACCAGCAGAAACGCAGATATATTCTGCTATGGTCATTATGGAAGTTTTGCAGGAAGCGGGTTTGCCTGCCGGTGTTATCAATCTGATCTTTACTGATGGTCCTGTGGCTGGTGATATTATTTTTGAGCATCCTGATTTTGCAGGGCTACATTTTACGGGTAGTACACAGACATTCCGCTTTATGTGGCAATTGATCGGCAATAATATTGGGAAATATAAATCCTATCCACGCGTAGTTGGTGAGACTGGTGGAAAGGATTTCATTATGGCACATCCTTCTGCTGATGCCGAGGCTTTAGCTGTAGCTATGCTTAGAGGCGCTTATGAATATCAGGGACAGAAATGCTCGGCTGCTTCACGTGCTTATGTACCGGAAAGCCTTTGGCCGACAGTGAAAAAACGTCTGGTGGCAGATATGAAAACATTGAAAATGGGCTCGCCGGAAGATTTTAGTAATTTCATTAATGCAGTTATTGACGAAAGAGCTTTTGATAAAATCACGTCTTACATTGCTAGTGCAAAAAAAGACAAAGGAGCTAAAATACTGGCTGGTGGCGATTATGATAAATCAAAAGGCTATTTCATTGAGCCGACACTGATCGAAGTTTCTAAGCCGGATTATACAACGATGTGCGAAGAAATTTTCGGTCCTGTACTGACGGTTTATGTGTACAAAGACAAGGATTACGAAAAGACCTTGGAGATTGTAGATTCTACTTCGCCTTATGCCCTGACGGGTGCTATTTTTGCTCAGGACAGAGATGTAATTGCGGCTGCAAATGTGAAACTTCGTAATGCTGCGGGTAATTATTATATCAATGATAAACCAACTGGCGCAGTAGTCGGTCAGCAACCCTTTGGTGGAGCGAGAGCATCAGGTACTAATGATAAAGCGGGTTCTGTATTGAATCTTTATCGCTGGTTGTCGCCAAGAACGATGAAAGAGAATTTGAATCCGCCTAAGGATTATAGATATCCTTTCCTGAGTGAAAAGTAAACTATTGTAATTGATATTTCTAACTTTCGGGATAATAGAAGAGATTGTCTACGAGTATATTACCTGAGTAGGCTGGCTTTTTGGCAAAGTAAGCTTCAAGTATCAGGTCGTATACGACAGATTCCTGGGGAGTGATCTGAAAAAAATAGCGTTTCCAGGCTGTATGTTCAATGACTGGTGACACCCATAATATTTCTTCTTCATTGGAGTCTTTATTGCGTCCCAGAATACGAAAAACAATTGGTTCGGTATAAGTTTCAAATGCAGAGGCAAAAGTATTCGAGCGAGCGAGATCAACACTATATTGATAAGTCTGCTCTTTTTTCAATGGGCTTGTCAAAGTCTGGAAGCAGGCTTCCCAGGTATTGCCATTTGATAATTCCTGCCCCCTGGTAATAAGGCTTATATAAGAATTGCCATCGGCAGGTTTGGTATTAACCAGCCAGGCACCTGGTTGGGTATCAGGCGTGCTGCCATGGTCATAATGTTGCCAGGGAGTAGGCAAACGGCTATCTCCATGACTACCTTCAAAGGAAGGGTTCTTGACATCCTGAGCTATGACCATAGATGATAGTAATCCTATCACTAAGGAAAACATAATTCGTTTTTTCATTGTTATTTTGACACTAATTAGGATAATAAGGGTACTTGTATAACGTTTAAAAATAGTAAAAATTATACCAAAATTTAATTACAAACTAGTCTATCGCGTTTCGGTTTTACCGGAATGAGGAAAGTCCGAACAACGCAGAGCAAGCACACCACCTAACGGGTGGGGTTCTTTGGAAACAAAGAATACAGCAAGTGTCGCAGAAAATTACCGCCCCGAGCGTAGCGAGGGGTAAGGGTGAAAACGTGCGGTAAGAGCGCACGCTACCTCATGGTAACATGAAGTAGGGATAAACCTTGTGGGTTGAAATGCCACGTATACCGATGGGACCGGTTTTCCGGTCAGGGGGCTGCTCGTCCTTGTCGGGGGGTAGGCAGATAGAGCCTGTCAGCGATGGCAGGTCGAGATAAATGATAGACATCGCGCAAGCGATACAGAATTCGGCTTATCGGTTTGTAAAAAATTGTCGATGGTCTTTTGACCATCGACTTTTTTTATCTCTGTATCAAATGATTATTGGTATAATAATGCCCGTTTTCTAATTCCAGTTTCACCAGATATTGTCCATTTGATATATTGGCTACATTGACAGGAATTTTGCTAGAACCACTATAAACATCTACACTGATCTGTTTGACTAATTGCCCATTGACAGTAAAAATACTGATCGTTCCTGCTGTATTGCCTACAGTTGAGTTGATGGCAACATTGATATAACGATTAGCCGGGTTTGGATACATATTGACTGAAAATTCTGTTTTATCTGATAATTTAACGACTTCAATATTGTGGGTACTTTCCCGACCATCATAATCTACCTGCTTGAGTCTATAATAGGATGTACCAGGCAATGGCGTTTCATCCCATTCGCTATAATTTATAGGAATATTTGAATTACCAGCCCCATTTACTTCAAAAAGGTCTTCAAAATTGATCCCGTCCTGGCTACGTTCTATAATGAAAAAAGCATTGTTGATCTCACTAGCCGTTTGCCATTTTAGTAAAACTTTTTCATCAAGCACTTCTGCATTAAAATAAGTCAGTGTAATGGGTAAGATATTGGTCAAATAACAATCAGGACTAACGACCTGTGCATCATCAATAATAGGCAATTTGTGATTTAAATGATTGTCAAACTGAGTTTCTGCAACAATAGAGTCGGAAGCCCCGAGCCAATCTTGCAATAATGTAGCATAAACCTGTCGATAATCATATTGTAATTCGTCACTGTATTGCCCTGTATCATCTACATTTGCCAATACAGGATTCGTTCCTAACATTCCTGCTTTTACTGCCGAACCAAATAAAAACATAGAACCTACAGTACCATGATCGGTACCTAAAGCACCATTATCAGTAGCTTTTCTGCCAAACTCAGAGAAAGTTACTGTTAGCACTTTTTGGTCGATGCCCAATGCAGTAATATCTTCCTGGAAAGCTTTCATTGAATCGGAGAGGTCTTTGAGCAGTCTGGCATGTTTACCGACTGTAGCATCACCAGCTTCTGCCTGTTCTGCATGCGTATCAAACGTTCCTATTTTTAGTAAAAACACCTTAGTTTTGCAACCGCCACTGACTAGTTTTGCCACTGTTTTTAGTTGATTGGCCAGCTTACTGTCTGTGTTATAATTATTCACCGCATTTGTACCCTGAGTAAAAACCCGTGATAATCGTTCCGAATACAAACTCATACTATTCTGCAAATTCATAGCATACTGTAATTCCTGCCCGTATTGAGAATTTGGAACTGCCGACATTTGAGCTGTTCCCAGTTCTGTTAGCTGACTATACAATCCATTGGGGTCTTGTCCGGTGAGGTTGACTGCCATAGAGAATTCTGAATCGGATAGAAAGCCATAAGAGGGCTTACTTTCTCCTAATTGAAGCCCCAAAGGATCCATCATCAATTCATTTGGCACGCCTGCATATCCGGGATAACTAGCCTTCAGGTAACGCCCCATCCAGCCTGTTTGAATATTGGAATTAGCTATACTTCCATCACCACCCGACATCCATAATTCTGTGGATTTGAAATGCGACAGATTGTGCAAATCGTAACCTACATTTTGTATAACACCTACTTTTGCATCTTCATACAGGCTTTTAAATGAAGCCATATCAGGATGCAATCCGACCTGCTGTTCCTGGCTTAATCCACTATCCAGCGGTATGTAGCCTCTATTACCTGAATCGGGAATCGCCAGTGTTGGGCGTAAGCCTGCATAGGTAGAATATTGGCTAATGGGAACCAGGGTATTCAAACTGTCATTTCCACCTTTTAGATGGATAATGACCAGAATACGTTCTGCAACTTCATTACAGTTTATTGTATTTTGCAGGAGTTGATGTGCCGCCATTGCACGAATAGATGTACCTCCCAATATCAGGGGAGTTGCTGCCAGCGGACTGGTTATTTTAAAGAATTTTCTTCTGTTCATAGTTTTACATTAATTGGAATTCAGGAGAGAATAGGATGAATTTAGCAAGGCGCTCCAATGCAATACGTACCTCTGTATCATCATCTGTGCTCAGGTAATTTGACCACTCCATTGTCCAGTCTGCCGGGTCTATTTCATCCAGAAAAATTTCATTTAGAAAGTAATCAACTCTATCGCTATCAGCGTTTTCACAAAAAGTATCATTAATCAATTCTGCAACAAGATCAGAAGCACTAAAAGGGTTTGTAATATTATTTTTCACATAATTAACCATATCCAGTTTTACACCTCCCAGATCAAAAGCACCATCTGACCGCATACCTTTAATATATGTTCCAGGTATGCTGTACCGGGGCGCCAGGCTATTACTCTTAAACCATGCTCTATGCCAGTCTGATTTTTCATAATAAGCCGGATAGCCCGCTACTGTTTCGGGATTGAATAAAGGCATATTAGCTCTGGACAATTGATCGGAATATACTCCACTGGCATAGAAAAACAGATAATGATTACCCGCATCATTCATTGCATCAGGTTCTTCCAGTTTGAAATAAGTATTGATATAAGCTGCAATTTCAAGCGGCGATTTGAACAAGCAACCAATAATTTCATTGGCACTATTGTCATCATCTTCATCATAAAAATGCTGGCTTTCCAGTAATGTCCGAAGCACCGGCATGAGCTCATAATTATTATCTCTGAATATCTCAGCTAATGGAACTATGATATCCTGCTCTATTTCTGCGTCGATTTTACTACTTACAAAAAAGCGATATACCTTCCGGCAAATAAAACGAGCGGTTTCATCTTGACTAAAGACCATACTAATGAAGTCATTCAGTTCCCGAAACATATCAAGCTCATCACTTGCTCCGGTAATAACTGTATTCTGGAAGGCACTACTAAAAACTTTATCGGCAGGTTCGTGCTTTAAAAAATTGCAATAAGACGTTGGGATATTAGTGCCAGAGTCAATAAAGTTTTTACGATTTTCTTCTGATGGCGCTTTAAATCCCGTCAATACCTTTGAAGCCTCTATAATGTCTTCTTCTGTATAATTGGTATAATCTCCATCTCCTATCTGTTCTCCTTTACCTACAGTAAATAGTTCAAAAAACTCACGGGCATAATTCTCATTAGGATTATCTTTTGAGTTGTAAGTTCCGTCCAGATAATGGAGCATCAAAGGGTTCAAAGTCATCTTTAAGGCGAGATCTTTAAAATTACCTAGTCCGTAAAAACGTAATAATGCCAGATAATCAAAAAGTTCTTTAGAATTGCCGGAGCCACTATTGACCACAAAATTACTATGCAAAAAGAACTGCATTTTGTGATGTATAGAAGTATCGTGAAAAGCCTCATTGAGCCACCAACTGACTACATATATTCTCAGATAGTTATCGTCTGTAGGCGTAGTTTCATCTGCATTGATCCAGGGCATATTATTCGCCGGATCTATTGGTTGCGGGATAAGCAGCGTTGATACGTTCAGTAATTCATCTAATGCCTGGCCAACCGTTTTATTGGCAAAGCTATCAATGCGTTCTTTGGTAATATTATAACTGGTACGGCGTAATAAATGAGCCGCTAATCGCCGTCCCAGCATACCGTTTCTTGGATTGAGTGAAGCCATAAATTGTAATGTTTGGAAAACGTTTCTAAATATGTTTTTCCATGATAGTGGATAATAAATACAAAGCAAAACTAGTGTTCTGTAAACTAGATGTACTTTACTTGCCGTACAATTACATTTAACTTACTTTTTACGATTTTCCGCAGAAGTACACTGTTTTCAGTATTGCAGCAGCTTACAATTTCAAATATGAAAGTTGCTTTTTCTTTTTATATACAATAAAGTTGTGACAGGTTTAATTACTTACCTGACCAGGCATAGAGCAAGAGTTTTGTTCTTTTGAGGGTGACGAAGTACATGAATCATCCCGAATTTTCACCATTAAGGAATGGTAAAAATTCGGGATGACTTATATTTATAAATTACAACTAGCGGTTAACAATATGCTTACTCGTATGAAAATATCCATTATTCATTCTGAGTTGAATAGCATATTGCCCATTAGCTAAATCTGATACATTCACAGGAATTCGGCTATAGCCTTGATATACATTGATATTTACAGACTTTACCTGCTGTCCGTTCATATTAAATATACTGATTCGTCCTTCTGCATCACCTACAGTAGAATTGACAGCGACATTAATATAGCGGTTAGCCGGATTGGGAAACATTTCTACCGTGAAGCCCGGATCATCTCCAAATGAAACGACTTCAATATTATGTTTCGTTTCCCTTCCATCGTAGTCTACCTGTTTCAGGCGATAGTATGAAGTTCCGGGTAGAGGTTCTTCATCCCATGCAGTATAATTCAGTGGTATATTAGAATTTCCACCACCATTTACTTCAAACAAGTCTTCAAAATTCACTCCATCTTTGCTACGTTCAATAACGAAATAAGCATTATTGATTTCTGTGGCTGTCTGCCATTTCAAGCGTACTTTTTCATCGACGGCCTCAGCATTGAAATACGTCAGTGTAATGGGTAAAATATTCGTCAGATAACAACCTGGATCAGCAATAGCTGCCTGATCGATAATAGGCAGTTTATTATCAATATATGGATTGAATTGTGTTTCTTCGATCACTGTATCACTCGCCCCCAACCAATCTTGTAATAGAGTAGCATAGACCTGACGGTAATCATACTCTAATTCACTTTGATATTGTCCATCATTGGTAACATTCGCCAAATTGGGGTTAATCCCCAACATCCCTGGTTTAACGGCTGTTCCAAACACAAACATTGGTGCTACCGTTCCATGGTCGGTACCAAGTGCATTATTTTCAGTCGCCTTTCTTCCAAACTCAGAAAAAGTAACCGTCAACACTTTCTGGTCTAGCCCTAAACCTGCCAGATCATCCTGGAAAGCTTTCATAGAATCTGCCATGTCTTTTATCAATACAGCATGGCGTCCGGCAGTAGGGTCGTCTGATTCTGATTGCAGGGCATGCGTATCAAAGCCAGACAGGTTCAGTAAGTATACTTTAGTTTTACAGCCTCCGCTTATCAGTCGGGCAACGGTTTTTAGCTGCGCTGCCAACTCACTGATCGGGCTGTAATTATTATGTGAATTTGTTCCCTGACTGAATACCTGAGAAATGCGTTGGGCATAAAGACTCACACTATCCTGTACTGCCATGGCATATTGTAATTCGGAGCCATATTGAGACATAGGCACTTCATTTAGTTTTGCTGTGCCTATTTCGGTAACCTGATTATAAAACCCAGAAGGATCTTGTCCTGTAAGATTGATAGAAACCGAAAACTCCGATTCAGACATAAAACCTATAGAGCGTTTGCTGTCTCCAAGTTGCATGCCTGGTGGGTCGGGCATTGCCATAGTAGGCGAACCGATATATCCCTGATAGCTTCTGTTCAGGTATCTTCCCATCCAGCCTGTCTGAATATTAAAGTTTTCTGGTGTACCATCTCCTCCTGCCAGCCATAATTCGCTGGATTTGAAATGAGACAGGTTAGGCATTTCATAACCTACATTTTGTATAATACCAACTTTACCTTCATCGTATAAGCTTTTGAAAGCCGACATTCCCGGATGTAAACCAACCTGCTGCTCAAGCGGTAGTGAACTATCCAGTTCTATATAAGGATTGATACCGTAATCTGGCAAAGCGAGTGTTGGTCGCTGATTGACATAAGTATCGTATTGTTCGGTAGGAATCAGCGTATTTAGTCCATCATTTCCTCCCTTCAGATGAAGAATAACTAAAATCCGCCCAGCTACATCTTCACAATCAATTGTATTTTGTAGGAGGTTTTGATTTGCGAATGCCCTTATTGAAGTTCCCCCAATAACCAGAGGAGTGGCAGCAAGCGGAGTAGCAACTTTGAAGAATTTTCTTCTGTTCATAATTTATGATTGAATAAACCGTTCAATAGAACAGTTTACAGCATTTTAAAATGGTTTACATCAATTGAAATTCCGGGGAGAATAACATATGCTTAATGAACCGGTCAAGCGCAATTTTCACTTCAGTATCATCTGTCGTGCTTTCAAAACGAGCCCACTCTAGTGTCCAGTCATTAAAGTCAATATCATCAAGGAAGATTTCCAGTAAAAAATAGCCAAAGCGTTCTGGCAATATTTGTTCACAAAATAAATCCTGTGTCAATTCTGAAACTATATTGAAGGAATTATAAGGATCGGAAACATTCTCTTTGATGTAATTGGTCAAATTTAATTTGACCGCCGGATCAGAAGTATTTGCAGAGCTTATGCCTCTGACAAGCATACCCGGCACTTCGTAGCGAGGAATAACACTACTACTCGTAAACCACTCTCGATGCCAGTTGGGTTGCTGATAATAAGCAGGATAACCAGCTACCGAGTCAGGGATAAACAAAGGTAATCCTGACTTACTCAAAAAGTTTATCTGTAGTCCCATTCCATAAAAATGCAAATAATGCATTTCTGGTTCTGTCAATGGATCCGGCACTTCCAGCTTAAAATAACTCATGATATTCAAGACCAGGTCTAATGGAGTTTTAAACAAACCACCTATGATCTCATCTGTATTGCTACTATCGTCTTCATCGTAGAAATGACTACTTTTTAATAATGCTGTTAATACAGGCATTAATTCATAATTATTATTTCTAAAAATTGCTGCTAAAGGCTCTATAATATCCTGCTCTATCTCTGCATCAATTTTTCCACTAACGAAGAAGCGATAAATTTTCCGACATATAAACCGAGCTGTCTCGTCTTGCGCAAATACCATATCGACAAAATCCTGTAGTTCGCGCATCATATCGTCTTCATCAACCGCACCACTTATTGTCGTTCCCTGAAATGCAGAACTGAATGTTTTGTCAGCGGAATTGTGATGTGTATAAAATCCGTACCCCGTTGGAATATTGGTTTCAGCATCTAAATAATTTTCACGTTCAACGATACTAGGCGCTTTAAAACCTGTCAATACTTTTGCTGCTGCCTGAACATCTTCTTCTGTGTAATTCGTATAATTACCTTCACTAATTTGTTCGCCTTTCCCTATTGTAAACAATTCAAAAAACTCTCTGGCATAGTTTTCATTAGGATTACTTCTTATATTGTAGGTTCCGTCTAAATATTTAAGCATCAAAGGATTTAGGGTTATTTTGACCGCTAATTCTTTGAAATTTCCTGTAGCATAATGCCTTAACAAGGCCAGATAATCATATAACTCTTCCGACCTTCCAAAATCATTATTGATAACAAAATTGGAATGTAGAAAAAACATTACCTTATGTAGAATAGAAGGGCTGTTTAAGGCTTCATTTGTCCACCAGCCCGACACATATAATTTTTTGAACGGATCTGCAGATGGGGAGTCTGACATTGGGTTTATCCAGGTTTGCCCATTAGCATAATCAATAGGTTGGTCTACTACAGGAGCCGTAACTGTAAGTAATTCATTGACCGCATCTTCGATTGTTTTTGTCGCAAAATTTTCTATTCGTTCCTTGGTATACTGATAAGAAGTACGCCGGAGTAAATGGGCTGCCAGCCTTCGGCCAAGCACTCCCGTTTTTTCATTTAGAGAAGCCATAGTTTGAATCAATTCTAAGTATTTGATAACTCTAACCTGGAAATTTTTCGTATTCTTTTTTTTCAAATACACCAGGCAGTTTTAGTGGTCTTTAGAGGTCAATGGTTTTTTTTAATATTAGAAATGGGAATAAATAGACTTTTGAGTAAGCAAGGTTTGCAGCTCAAAAATGCACAAAAAAAAATATATAGCCAAAAAAATACAATTTTTTCTCACATCTTAAATAACTTAAACTGTCACATATTCACTATTTTAGACATATACTATATATATATTAATAAACATCACACTTCATAGTAGTATATATCCAATTTTCGTAAACTTCCTCTCCTAATTAGGGCAAACGCATCAAAATTATTTTCGGTATAAGTGTAATTATGCTGATTTTTCTTATTTTCTTTACAAGACGGGTAAATGGATTTAAGTAAGTGGCTAACAACCACAAGTTTCAGGTTATGAACCACAAGTTTGTGGTTCTATGCCACAAATTTGCGGTTAAATACGCTCTTTTTGTTTTGATGCGTTTGTCCTATCTCCTAATTGCTTACCTTTGAGAACGTTTTTAAGCTGCTATACACTTTTACTAAATATTATATTTTTCTAACTTTTATATGCGAATACACTTAATAGCAATAGGCGGTAGTGCCATGCACAATGTAGCTTTGGCATTGTATCATAAAGGTTTCAAAGTCAGTGGCTCTGATGATGAAATTTATAATCCGGCAAGAGATCGCTTGGCAAAATATGGCTTGCTACCTGAAACAGAAGGCTGGTTTCCTGAACGTATCAACAAAGATATAGATGCCATCATAGTAGGTATGCATGCTCGTCTTGATAATCCCGAACTTGCCAAAGCGAGGGAATTAGGTATTCAAATTTATTCTTACCCAGAATATGTATATCAGCAATCTAAAGACAAACAAAGGGTAGTGATAGCGGGTAGCCATGGTAAAACGACGACAACAGCGATGATTCTCCATGTACTTGGCAAGCTGAATGTTGAAACAGATTATCTGGTAGGGGCTCAATTGGAAGGTTTTGACACTATGGTGAGCTTATCGGATGCCCCTCTAATCGTATTGGAAGGAGATGAATACCTGGCTTCGCCCATTGACAGGCGCCCAAAAATCCATTTTTATAAGCCTCATATTAGCATTATTACTGGTATTGCCTGGGATCACATTAATGTTTTTCCTACGTTTGACAACTATGTAGAGCAATTTGAAACCTATATTAATAGCATTGAGCCAGATGGTGTGTTATTTTGGTTTGAAGAAGATGAGCATTTGCAAAAAATAGTTGATGCGAATCCTAATATCCGCCACCAACCTTATAACACTCCTGAATATAAAGTGGAAAAGGGGCAAACGATTCTGCGTTATCAAAATAAAGATTATCCCTTACAAATATTTGGTCAGCACAATCTGCAAAATCTGGAATCTGCCCGGCTCGTTTGTCAGGAATTGGGCATTAATGGTAATGCTTTTTATCAAGCAATAGCCGACTTTACTGGTGCAGCCAAGCGACTTCAACTATTATATAGTTCCAGTGATAATGTTGCTTATCTGGATTTTGCCCATGCCCCATCTAAAGCACAGGCAACGATTAAAGCATTAAAAGAACAATACCCTGATCGTCAACTAATTGCTTGTTTTGAGTTACATACATTTAGTAGTTTGAATAAAAAATTTCTATCGGAATACAAACACACAATGGATGCAGCGGATGTGGCTTGTGTCTTTTTTAGTGAGCATACCTTAAAGATGAAAAGATTGCCTGAAATTTCTAAACAGGATATCACTGAATCTTTTGCTCACCCCAACATGCATGTATTTACCCAAAAAGAGGATTTGCAGGAATTTCTTGAAACTCAGGAATGGCAAAACAGTAACCTGCTGATGATGAGTTCTGGCAAATTTGGTGGCCTTGATATAAAAGCATTAACTATCGCCCTCATGAGCGATAACAAATAAATAACTATTACATCCACGGTATATTGCAACAACTTGTTATTAGTATCCGTTTCATATCTTTGTGGAATATTTTTGGGCTTGTTGTAAAATGTAATCATCCAAATCAAACAAAAAATGTCAGATAGCCTTGTCATTATACCGACTTATAATGAGAAAGAGAATGTCGAAAATATTATTCGGGCAGTTTTCTCATTGGATAAGGAAATGGATATTCTCATCATTGATGATGGTTCCCCTGATGGCACAGCCCAGATCGTTAAGGAGCTATTACCTATCTTCAAAAACAGGTTGTTTTTGAAAGAACGTTCTGGAAAATTAGGGCTAGGAACAGCCTATATTATGGGTTTTAAGTGGGCATTGGAAAGAAAATATGAATATATTTTTGAGATGGATGCCGATTTTTCTCACAATCCCAAAGACCTGCTGCGTCTCTATGCTGCTGCCAATGAGCCAGGCATAGGTATGTCGGTAGGTTCTCGTTATACCAAAGGCGGTAAATTAGAAAATTGGCCCTGGGATCGCATTTTCATTTCTTATGGTGCCTCACTTTATGTACGTATGATTACCTGGATGCCAGTGAAAGACCCGACGGCTGGCTTTGTCTGCTATAAACGAGAAGCACTGCAAAGGCTCGACCTTGACAAGATACGTTTTATTGGTTATGCTTTTCAGATAGAAATGAAGTTTGCTACTCGTTCTCTGGGTTATAAGATCAAGGAAATTCCTATCACTTTCACGGATCGTATAGAGGGCGTCTCTAAGATGTCGAGAGGTATTGTAAAAGAAGCCGTTATAGGCGTACTGAAGATGAAATGGCGTAGTTTCTCGGGGAGTTATGAGAGAGGGGAGAACGTCCCGATAGCCTATCGGGACTGAGAGAAGAGAGATTCATCACCGAGATACCATCCGTTCATAATACTGCACAATTCTTTCATCGAGCATAATATCCTGCGGACGTATTTTTTGTTTTAATAAAATGCCATTAAAATGGGTACAACGACTTAATGCCACATAAGTCTGTCCGTGAGCAAAGGCTCCCTTACCCAGATCAATTACAACCTTACTAAACGTTTTGCCCTGGCTTTTATGGATGGTGACCGCCCAGGCAAGGCGAATAGGGTATTGCTTGAAAGAACCTACAGGTTCTGTATTCAGTTCATCACGCCCTTCGGCATTGGTCTGCATACGATATTTTAAAATCTCCCATTCTGCCTGTTCTATTTCTATGACCTTTTCGCTGCCATCATCTTTTTGAATAGCCACCGTGATCTTATCTTCCCTTAATCCAACTATTTTCCCTAGTGTACCATTGACATAACGACGTTCAGGGTCATTTTTGACAAACATTACCTGGGCGCCTTCGCGTAGTTTCAAAATAATATCGGTAGGAAAGGTTCTTTCTCCAAAATTGCCAGTCACTGCGCCCATATAGCTAACTTCAGGACCAGGCAAACGGTTTAGTCTTCGACTATTGATCTGATTGACAATGCTATTTCGTGTAGATAAAGTAATATAAGCGTCTTCAAGCGGCACATCACTGCCTACATAGCGTTCATTTAATGTATTTAAATCATCCCAATCAATACGATTTGTTCGTACCCTGTCTAATAATTTGATAAAATTGCGCTCCTCCTGTCGATATACTTTTCTTAGTTCAAATGGTTCTAAATGAAATTCATTGAAAACCGTTGCAGAGAAAAAATAAGGACTTTCATAATAGGTGTTGAAATATAATTCTTCCTGGCTATTAACGACTGGTGGTAATTGAAAAAGATCGCCAAAAAATACAACCTGCTTGCCACCAAATGGAGCTGGATTATCGCAATTTATCCGTAGGAAATAATCAACATTATCCAACATGTCAGCCCTGACCATAGATATTTCGTCGATGATAATTGTATCTATGCTGCGATATAACTTTTTGTTGCGACGTGGAGTAATATCTTTTTTGGTCAATGGGCGAGGTGGAAAACCGAAAAAAGAATGGATCGTTTGTCCCTGAACATTTAATGCTGCAATCCCCGTAGGCGCCAATACGGCTACTTTCTTATGAGTCGTGTTTCGAAAAAGTTGCAATAGTGTTGATTTCCCTGTCCCTGCCCGCCCTGTGATGAACATACTGGTATTGAATTTTTCCAGTAAATCCAAGGCATAACGAAAATCATCATTAAGTTCTATAGGTGGTTTATCGAGCATGGAGTAAAGTTAGGGAAGATAATTGAGTTTATATCATCTCATAAGCAGGCAAAGTCAGAAAATCAATAAACTCTTCTTCCTTGACAAGTCTATCGAATAATTCAATAGCCTCTTTGAATTTACCATTCTTATAATTTTCTTCACCGACGTAAGACTTGATTTTTTCCAGTTCACTAGGCAATAATTCCTGATATAAACCATAAGTGATTACTCTGCCATCTTCCAGTTCTGCTGCATTGTGAATCCATTGCCAGACTTGTGTTCTGGAAATTTCAGCGGTGGCAGCATCTTCCATTAGATTGTAAATAGCAGCTGCCCCATTGCCTCTCAACCAACTTTCAATATAGAGAATACCTACATTGATATTGAGACGCAGGCCAGCTTCGGTGATGGTTCCTGTTGGTACTTTTGTCAGATCAGCCGCAGTGACTTGTACGTCTTCACGTTTATTGCCAATTTGATTAGGGTTTGGCATGTGTTCATTGAAAATATCCATAGCGACCTTGACCAGTGCAGGGTGAGCTACCCAGGTACCATCATGTCCGTTTTGGACTTCCATCAATTTGTCATTACGAACTTTATCAATTGCTTTCTGATTGGCTTCTGCATCGTTTTTGATAGGAATTTGAGCAGCCATACCGCCCATTGCATGAACATTGCGCTTATGGCAGGTTTTAATGACCAATTGAGAATAACTACTCATGAAATGGGTTGTCATACCTACTTTAGCTCTGTCGGGCATGATAAAACCTTCTATATTCCTGAATTTTTTGATGTAAGAAAAAATATAATCCCATCTCCCACAATTCAATCCGCTGGAATGGTCTCTTAACTCGTATAAAATTTCATCCAGTTCGAAGCTTGCCAATATAGTCTCGATTAGTACAGTTGCTTTGATGGTTTTTTGCGAAATCTCCAGATAATCCTGGGCAAATACAAAAACATCATTCCATAGTCGAGCTTCCAGGTGGCTTTCCATTTTAGGTAAATAGAAATATGGTCCACTTCCATTGGCGATAAGCTGCTTGGCATTATGGAAGACATATAAGCCAAAATCAACAAAACCTCCACTCATACTTTCTCCATTGACTTGAATATGTTTTTCTTCCAGATGCCAACCTCTCGGACGCACTAGCAATGTAGCTATCTCATTATTAAGCGTATAATATTTTCCATTTTTGGGATTGGTAAAATCAATGGTACGACGAATAGCATCTCTTAAATTGATCTGCCCTTGTATATTATTGTTCCAATTAGGTGTGTTGCTATCTTCAAAGTCGGCCATGAACATTTTTGCACCGGAATTAAGCGCATTAATCACCATTTTCCGGTTTACAGGTCCGGTAATCTCTACCCTTCTGTCCTGCAAATCGGCAGGAAGAGGCGCTACTATCCAGTCCCCCTCTCTGATGTGTTTGGTTTCTGGTAGAAAATCAGGCATTTTACCAGCGTCCAGTTCTTTTTGTCGCTCTTTTCTTTTAGCTAAAAGCTCTTTTCTTCGTGCATTAAATTTTTCGTGTAATGCCTTCAGAAACTCCTGAGCCTCTGGTGTTAATATTTCTGTATATGTTTCTTTGAAGTCACCCTTGATACTCAGGTTGTTTATTGTTTTGAATGTCATGTTTAATGTATTTATTTGTTCGGGTAATTTATAAGAATTATCTGTACTTATTCTTTCGATATAATGCAGGCCAAAATTGCCGCTATTATTCCTTTTTTCTTTGATTTCAGGGCGTATTCTTTGGTTCTGTTATTCAGTTCTACTTCTATTTTTTGAACCTTGTTTTGTGCCAATGTGCTGAGTAGTTCTTCTGGAATAGCATAGCGAATTTTAGCTACCCAAAAGGTATCGCAGCAGGTAAAATAGGAATAATAATCCAGTATATTTATTGCGCTTAATTTCAGCGATTGCCCATTATCTAATGTTAGTGTGAGTAGGTAATCTTCCTGTATTTTAAATTCGCTTTCTGTTGTAGATAAATAAGCATCCAGAAAATAATTTTGCTCTTTATGGCTTACGGCTACGGCGAATTTTTCTTGCAGGTAATTAATTTTCACCAGTGTTTTAGTGCGTGTTTCGGAATTATCTGTGCCTTTTTTGTATTGGCATTGCGCAAAAATAGTAAAGGTCTGCAAACTACAAAACAGTAAAAGAATAAAGGTCAAACCCGATTTGTAAGAAACACAGATTTGACCTTTTTTATACTTAAGTACGTTCAGCATTACTGATGCACTAATGTTTTATCAATTTCAGCGGTAAGACGACCGAAGACCTCTTCGATGCCTCCCATTCCATTTACAGTGACAGATTTATCGCTTTCGGCATAATGCCCCGCCACGACTGCCGTATTTTGTAAGTATACCTGAATACGGTTACGAATGATGTTTTCGTCGGCATCATCAGAACGTCCTGAAGTTTTTGCACGATTAAGAAGACGTGTTACGATTTCTTCCTCATCTACCTGTAAGGCTAATAAAAGAGTTACAGACTGTCCGCTTTCTCTTAGCATTGTATCTAATGCCTTTGCCTGCGGGATAGTTCTAGGGAAGCCATCAAAAATATAACCTTTAACATCAGGGTTTTCATCGACTTTTTTCTTCAACATACCGATCGTTACTGAATCAGGTACTAACTCCCCTTTGTCGATATAGCTTTTTGCTTCCAATCCTAGCGGTGTTTTATTACCAATTTCACTACGGAACAAATCACCTGTGGAAATATGTAATAAGTTGTATTTATCAACTAAATGTGTTGCCTGGGTGCCTTTGCCACTTCCAGGAGGGCCGAACAGTATCAAGTTAATCATAGCCGATTTCTTTGTAGAGGTTGTATTTTTGAAAAATTTTGAAAAAAGCGAACGTAAAGATAACATTTTCACATGGTTTTAACTTTTCTGTTGCCAGAAAGTTCACGAAGTCAGCCCTGACATTAAAAAAATATTAAAAATAATACATGCCTAATTTGCTCATTCGACCTCAATAATCCAAATTTTATTCTGCTTTATATTTTTACTGGGTCATTTTTTTGCATTTAGTGAAGCGTATATTACATAATTCCGAACTAAATTTGAATTAAAGATACTTCTAAAAGAACATATTTTTTTACGAAAAATCTATTTTTTGTGCCAACATTTCTTTGACCTCTTCCTCGCTTTCGTATTCTTTCATTTCTATATCAATGTTTTCCTCACTAGTATTTGCCGCTTTTAGTCCCAGCATAAATTTTCCGTCTTCACGTTTTTTTATAGCTACTATCCAAATTTCTTCATTATCAGGAATACGATCAAATCTAAAACCATTGGAAAACGTTCCATTTGCATTCATAATACTGTTTCTCGATTTGAAAGCTATTCTTACCTGAGTATTATGTTTGGGTGGAACCTTAACAAGAATATGTGTTTTATCCTCTTCCTTAACATCCCAAAAAGCATCACAATTGATAAAACCCATCCGTTGACTATTGAAGACCAGATAATTTCTGCCACATTCAGGTACACTCGTCATAACATCAAAATCTACACCAGGTATCCTGCTTTGTATCTGAGCTGAACGCTGAAATTGCCGGATTGCTTCCTTTCTTTTCTGTCGTGAACGCTTTGTAGCAAATACTTTGCGTCTGAGTTCTTTTGGCATTTTCGGTCGAAAATTCCTTTTAACAAACATCTTTGAAATAAAACAGGTCTTTTTCTTTTCATCATAAGAACCTCCTCCTCTTCCCCCACTTCTATTCCTACTTCCATTACAAATATTATCACCTTCTACATTTAACAAACGCCTGGAGGAAGCTTTTTCCCAGTTGACTTCCTGACTCAATTCATCTTCTTCTCCATAAAAGCCCATAAAACTGCGGGTATTTTTACGAACATTATCTGGAACAGGAAAGAAAATAGTGTACTCTTTATCTTCTTCCAGTTCTACCTCCTGCTGATTGCAGAAAGCCCGTACCCGAAACATTCCGGCAGTATACAGCAGTCTATCATTAGATAATGTAGTCATATTACCCAGAATTGCATTACTACTTCGATTGTATTCTGAGATTTTAATAACAACATTTTCCCGACAGCTTTCAGTTGGAAGATCAAAAATATATTTACCAAAGTAAACCAATGTACCTGATGGCAATTTGAGTACTGTATCTCGTTTATTATTGATAACAAATTCATGTTCAGGCACTAAACGTCCTGTTATTTCATACAATTCAAGGTTATTGATAGCGATAGAATCAGGAATTTCAATGACATTCCCAACAACAGGTTCTTCAAAAGGCTCCGGCTCGTTTATCGATTCTATCAATTCAGGAGTTTCCTCCTTCATTCTACCATAAAGAAAAACAACCTCCACCCTCCTATTCTGCTTCTTATCTTCTTCTGTCTCATTTCCCGTAAGGGGCACCTCTTCGCCATAATAGGATATATCCATCATTTGTGCATCAGCACCCTCATTGATGAGATAGTCACGCACGGCTTCTGCCCGGCGTTTGGAAAGCGCTCTGTTATCTTCCAGCTTTCCTTCATTATCGGTGTGTCCTGTAATATTTATTTTATACAAGCCGATCAGTCCGAGTGGTTCAGAGAGTTCCTGCCTGGCTTGCTCTGACAAGTCGTGACTGCCTGTCTTAAAATAGACTTTGGTAAAATGAGTGTCTTGCGTGGATGCAAATTGTGCCGACAGGCAACATAGTGTAAGGAATATTATTTTTTTCATGGAGTGAATATTTTTGGTTTTCAAATAAGAAATCAAGTTTTAGAACGTGTTTAAGCACGTTCTAAAACATATAACAAAAATCATGCTGTGTTTATAAGTCCTCAAAAACCCTATCTTTGTTACTTATGTCAATGCGCTCTAAACAGACACGAATTTTCATCCTTCATCCCTTCCTGCTTGGGCTGTTCTTTGTGTTGTATGGTGTAAACCAATATGAAAGCTTATTTGTGGAAACCAAAGAGGTCTTATTATTAATATTAATGAGTTGGGGCTTAGGTGCTTTGTTGTTTTTTGGCTTTCGCCTAATGTGTCGGCAGTCTTTAAAAGCTGCTTTACTTGCCTCCGTTTCGCTAGTGAGTATCTTCTTTTATTTTCATTTTTACCATCAGATCACACAATGGACTGGCTGGTCATTTTTACAGCGGCATCGGTATTTTTTGGTGATATTTTTATTGATTAATGTGGTTTTGGTCTGGAGAATTATTCGTTCTAAATGGACTTTTTCTGTTTTGAATCAATATTTGAATACACTTTTCATTGCCTTGGTCGTCTTTGAAGCGGGGAAAGCTATTTGGGGATATTATCAGTCGCAAAAGTGGTTTCCAGCCATACAGGATGAATATCTGAATTATCAGGGGCAAGATTTTGCAAAAGATAATCTGAAGCCAGATGTGTATCATATTTTATTGGATGCTTACACTGGTTTTGATGCATTGGAGAAATACTGGGATTATGATAATGCAGCTTTTAAAAGCTATTTAAAAAATAAAAACTTCTATGTCGCAGAGCATGCGCAGGGCAATTATGCGCATACCCGCCAGGTCTTACCGACTATGATGAATCGGGATTATTTCTGGGACTTGGATGAAAGTGGCAAGGAGCGAGTGTCCGCCTATTTGATCGCTTTATCTGGTATTCGTCATGCGAAAACTTATAAGGATTTTGAGGCGATGGGCTACGAACTGGTCAATCTGTCTATTTTTGATATGCTGGATAAACCCGGGTTTTATGAACATTCTGGTATTCCTGCTACTTCGTTTCGAGGTTTTATGCTGCGCAAAACCGTTTTTGATGTCTTTTTTCTACAAAAACGTCAGTGGACACATTATGAAGCTGCTAAAAAAGTCATTAAGCGAGTGAAAAGCATTGCCGCTACTCCGGCAAAACAACCACGTTATGTATATGCTCATTTGATGCTTCCCCATTATCCTTATTATTTTGATAAGAATGGTAGACTGCATTTAGATCGGGAGAATCCAAAGCATTGGAGTAATCAGGAGCATTATTTAGAACAACTGATCTATACCAATCAGCTTATCCAGGAAATGATCGATGATATTTTGGAAAATAGTCAAACTGCTCCAGTCATTATTGTACATGGAGATCATGGTTTTCGCTTTTTGGAAGGCGAGGCAAAAGATGAAGCCGGATATTCAGTACTAGCTGCTTTTCATTTCCCAAGTCAGCAATATGAGGCCTTGAGCGACTCCATTAGTCCTGTTAATTTTTACCGGGCTTTGTTGAATGTTGAATTTGGAACTTCTTTTGAACTTCTGGAGGACAAACGGGAGTTTTTTCGTTCTACTGGAAAGTAAAACCGGATATTTTATAGGGCACATGTAAACGCAAAGTCGCAAGGCGAATTTCTCCTTTCAAAGGGTAAATTTTGGATATTAAATACCCGTGTTATATAAAAATATTCGCCTTGCGACTATACCCTACATTAGTCGAACACCTCTGGAAAGTAAAATCGGATATTTCGTAGCTAAAGTTATACCTACTTTTAAACAATATTTCCGTAGGTAACAAGAACCGTATCGCCTTGTGTTGCAATAGTAACTGCTCCGGCACTGATGGAACGTCCTTCTCTGACGACCTCAGTTCCTACGATCAGGTAATCGTCTTCGTCGTTATCTACAACAACGCCGTTTCCTGCAACTGAAGCTCCTATAACAGAATACTCTATTTGAGAGAAGTCTGCTTTTGGATAAACAGTGCTTCCATAGACAGCATCTAAAACTTGGTTGGTTCCAATTTTTAGATTATCCCCATCTACCCAGATCGTCACAGCATTGTCATTAAGATTAATTTTTTCTACGTCGCTACCAGTGGCGATTTCCAGTTCTTTTGAGTCATTTAAATTAAGCTGTACAGTTTGCTTTAGGGTAATCTTTACATTTGATAAAGTGTTTGGCATAGCTTTACTTTTTTGTGGATAAAAATTGTTTTTTAATTGTTTTTCGTTGGTTAGTACAATATCTGAACGAAATAAGTTCACGAATCGTCTTATAGCAGGCAGCAAAATTCAAGTAAATCTTACATTTCCTACAAAAGCAGACATCCCGAATTTTTGAATTTTCAAAAATTCGGGATGTCTTATGAGTACAGTCTTAGCTGTTGATTTATAGGCGCATCATATTGATGGCTTCTTCCGTTTTTCCTTTCTTATTAGTTGCTTTTACTTCTATTTTGTTCGCCCCTCTCTTTAAGTTGACACGTGATTTAACTTGTCCGGTTCTTGTATTGTATTGAAAAGGTGTTTGCTTACCATTTACAATAACCTGTATGTTACTTTTGCCTGCAACACCTTTAACATTGACGTCAATATCAGCTGTGGCAGTGCGAACAGTTCGATCTTTTAACCTTACCGGGAAAACCACCTCAACAACTGGCTTACCGCTTATACTTGCAGGAGCTTTATTTCCAGAGTTTTTACCTTTCCCAAGTCCACCTGTTCTGCCAGATCCCGTATCTTTTGACCCCGTACTCGAAGGCGTTGTTTTACTTCCAGAAGTATTACTTTTACTGCCTGGGCGTGTGAAAACACTACCTATATTAGAAGACTGTTCGCTGGTATATTTAATCAAAATATCATCTCTTCCTGTACCTCCTCCATTTGTAGCTATAATTTCAACAGTATTATTACCATTTTTCAAATTGATCGTTGCTGAAAAACGTCCAAGCTGAGGGATATAATCAAAACTGGTCAGGCGTTGTCCGTTTACTCTCAATGCTACATTATTCTTACTGTCTACGTCTGTTATTGTAGCAATAATACTAGCTTTATCCGTAGGTGAAGTATAAGGGTTTGTACCTGGTTTTGTGATCTTTACCGTTGGTGCTTTTTTAGTCGTACTCGGTGTAATAACTGCTCCTGGTCTAGTTCCTCCCAGCGGCTTATTGTACTTAATACGAATATCATCACTATCCGAACCATCCTGATTAGTGGCTGTAACAACAACATTATTATTTCCTTCTGCCAAATCCAGATTAACTTTCACCAGATTCAATTGGCGGATAAATGTAAAACCATTGATCTGCTTACTGTTTAGGGTCACTTTAATATTGCTCTTGCTATCTACATTGTTCACCTTTGCTTCTACCGTTACCTCTTCTTTAGTAGAAGTATAAGGATTGCTGCCTGGCTTTGTAATGTTGACTGTTGGCGGTGTCTTTACTGGTATAACAGCTCCGGGCTTTCCTCCTAGTGATGGCTTATTGTATTTTACAATAACATCATCGCTGCTGCTTCCTGCACTATTTGTTGCTGTAATGACTAGTGTATTATTACCATTACTCAGATCAACAGTTGCGGTAAAACGGTCGATTTGCGGTATAAAACTAAAATCCGTACTTGTTTTACCATTGACCGTAAACTTAACATTGCTCTTACTATCTACATTTTTAATTGTAGCGACAACACTTGCCTCATCTGTAGGGGAAGTGTAAGGATTAGTACCTGGCTTTGTAATCTTCACTACAGGAGGTTTTTTGTCTGTAGGATCGAATACAGCTCCGCCGCCGCCCATTGGCTTGCTATACTTAATCAATACATCATCACTATCTGAACCAGCAGCATTAGTTGCTACGATTACTACTGTATTATTCCCATTACTCAAGTCAACTGTAGCAGTGAAACGATCAAGCTGTGGTACAAAACTGAATGCCGTACTCGTTTTACCATTCACGGTAAATTTAATATCACTTTTGCTATCTACATTTTTCACTGTAGCCACAATACTCGCCTCATCTGCGGGGGAAGTATATGGATTCGTACCTGGTTTTGTGATATTTACAACAGGCTTATCCATTGTATCATAAATAATCACTACATCATCGCTGTCAGAACCGGCTGAGTTGGTCGCCGAAACCACAACAGTATTATTGCCATTAGCCAGGCTGACGTTATTAATAGTAACAACACCTGTACTTGAATTAAAATCAAAGTTGATCTGCTTGTTATTTAATTTAACTGAAATCGCGTTCTGGCTGTTTACATTCGTTACAGAAGCTACTACTGTTTCTGTTGAATTATCTGTTGTGTAAGGATCACTCATTGGTTTTGTGATCGTCACTTGAGGTCTTGACTGATAAGGCGGGCAGTAAACAATGCTCACATCATCGCTGTCAGTACCATAGTTATTCGTAGCTGTAATCTCAACCTTTGTAGTTCCGTTGCCTATTGGTACAGTAGCTGTAACTGTATTGCTGGCATTATTGTAATTAAAATTGCTGGTAGTCTGGTTATTAATTTCAAATCTGATATTATTCTTGCTGCTTACATTCGTAACTGTTGCTCTAATAGTTTCAGATGTATTGTTTGAATTATAAGGGCTTGTATTCGGACGGGTAATATTTACATTAGGTCTTGTACCTACATTACCTCCACCAGTTCCAGGATAACCTCCCGGCGGGCAGTAAACGATAGTCTGAGAATCGCTGTCGCTTCCATAAGCGTTCGTTGCTGTGACCTTCACTGTCGTTATTCACCAATGGTACCAATACAATAACTGTATTATTCAGGTAACCCATACTGAAATTATTGGTTAGGCTGTTATTGATGCGTACTTGTACATCTTGCTTACCAGATACATTGCTAACTGCTGCTTTTACAGTCACCTCGTCAGCTTCACTATTATATGGATCAGATTGTGGTTCGGCAATAGTCACTTCTGGTTTTTTGCCCATATCAGGACTTGTACCACTATTATTTGTTGATTTGAATATCAACACCTTAGTTTCTGTGTCTTGTCCATATTTATTAGTAGCTGTCAGTACTAATTCGTTATTACCTGGTTCTAGCGTCAACACTGTGCCAAATTTATCTGTACGAGAATCGAAACTAAAATTATCGAAAGAGCGACCATTGAAAGAAGCCTGGATGTCCCGACTTCTTTCTACATGTTTGATACTAGCCAATACATTAACCGTATTGGTATTATAAATAGTCGCGGGGTTTTTAGATGGATTGGTGAATCTAATAACCGGAGCCTGCCCAGAAGGCGATGTTCCCGGATGAGTTACGCCAGGTCTGACCGGACTCTGCGTTACAGGCGGCTGATACTTGTCGTAATTTTTCTTACCGATTCTCCAACGAAGGTGTAAGGAGGTATAATTATAGCAATCGTTATTATCAGTCAGGGTATTTGAATACTGATTAAAACGTTGTCCGTCGAGGTAATCATTGAGCGCCCATGTTGTTCTGTGTTCGAGCCCAACAGAGAAAGAAGGTGTTACCTGATAACCCAGCGCTAAGCCCAATGAAGGCATCACAGATACATTAACATCATTCTCATACTTATCAGCTAATGTTTCGTAGTTTCTATCCCGATCCAGACTGTTCAATGTACTGAATCGTCCGCCTGTTGTATCTATTTCTGCCCAGTTATAGGCTGTTCCATTTGCGTTAAGCTGATCTGTACGTGTAGAATATCCGTTAATACCAATACCTCCAAATCCTTGCAAAATAACGCCTGTTCTTTCTCGAAGGCGATTAGCTGTCAATACTCCTTCTACAGAGAGTTCACCAACTTCTGTTCTATGGTTATGAAAAGTATATCCTGCCCCATTTCCTGCAAGGGTAAGATCAGGAGAAGCTACGCCTCTGAATACATTTTGTGAATCATAACCTCCATTTAAGGCTGAATTATAATCAATGCCATAAGAACGAAAATGGTCGGCTCCAAAAGTTCTGGTGTACAAGCCTCTTAACCGTACATCGAAATCAACTAAACCACCTGGGCGATGATAAATGTTTCTTCCTAAGGTGAAACCAGCGCCCCAACCTGGTAATGCACAAACGTCACTGGTTTGCCATGCTGCACCTGAGTTGACGCCAAAAGTCCACCAGCCTTCCCTAAAGAAGTCAATCTCGTCTGTGTCTTGTGCTACTGCCTGTATACTGAATAGTGAGGCGAGCAATAACATAATTCCTAAGTGTAAATGCTTATTCATAGTTTATAAGGTTTTTAAGAGCCTGTAACAGACTCTTTGTGAAACTTTCCGCATAGGGGAAATGCAGTCCGTCGAAAATGTGAATCAATGTCCTCTATAAATCAGTTATCGTGCCAACTGAACTTTTCAGCAATATTGAGAAGAAAAACTTATTTCAAAAAACACAACACAAGTAACTTACAATCAACACGTTGAATTCCATCCATTTTTTGTTTTATTTTTTTTGTACCCAAACATGCTTTTTATCGTCAGCAGAAACGAAAAACAATGATAAAAGCAATTTATAAATTGTCTGTCCGTATATTTGCAATATGGAAAAACAGCTTGGCAAACTTTATCTGATTCCCAGTTCTATGGGAGAGAACGCGGTACAGGCTCTGCCTCAATATGTGCTGGAAATCGTTCATCAATTAGATATATTCATCGCCGAACGCCCAAAGACAGCCCGTCGATTTTTGAAAAGTATACAAACGCCTGTTCCCTTTGCAGAAATGACCTTTTATGAACTCAACAAATATACCGATGCGGCAGAGCGCAATACTTTTCTGGATGTTGCTTTTGAAGGTAAGGACATTGGTTTATTATCAGAAGCAGGTTGTCCGGGTGTAGCTGATCCTGGGGCAGAAATTGTGGCTATGGCTCATCGACGTGGCGTGGAAGTGGTTCCATTTGTTGGGCCTTCTTCTATTTTATTAGCTTTGATGGCTTCAGGAATGAATGGGCAACAATTCGCTTTTTCCGGCTACCTGCCTGCTAAGCCCATAGAACGGGTAAAAGCTCTGAAAAGAGAAGAAAACCTATCCAGTTCCAACAACCAAACAAGAATTTTTATAGAAACGCCTTATCGGAATAATCCTCTTGTTCAGGATGTCTTGAAAACATTAAGTGCATCTACACTGTTTAGTATTGCAGTGGATCTTACGCTTCCCAGTCAATATATTCGTACAAAAAGTATTCAAGACTGGCGAAAACAAGATTTACCCGATCTGCACAAGCGTCCGGCTATTTTTTTGCTTTACAGTCCGACCATGAAGAAGTATAAGCGACGCTGATTTGTTAAGAATGTCTGAAATATTCGGGAATTAGTAGAAAAGAATTGTAAAAGCTCCTTAAGTATTGCTACTTTGAGAACCAAATTCTATTCAACTGCGTTAAAATTAGTAACATACATACAAGACTTTAATGAAGGATAAAAATGTTGCCGGCATACTGGCTTTACTTTTTGGTTTTTTGGGTATTCACCGATTCTATCTTGGGCAAACAGGTTTAGGCATCGTTTACCTAATATTTTGTTTGGTTCCGATCATCTGGCTAATCGCCTTTGTAGATGCTATTCTGTTCTTTGTCATGGATAAAGATACATTCGACATGAAGTACAACCGGGAGCATGTAGATAAACGGGATATTCGTAGAAATGTAGCGCAGGAAAGGCGTCGTGAGCGAGTTCGCACCTACGACGACCGTAGTAGTAGCAGGAGAAAAGATCGCCCGCAAACTACTCGGAGAGGGTCAGCCCGTAGCCGCAAGCCCGATCCTTTCAAAAAAACAGGTATTGAAAAGTATAAAGATTACGATTTCAAAGGCGCTATAGCTGATTTTCAAAAATCTCTTGGTGTTCGTCCTAAAGATCCTGGCACACATTTTTATCTGGCCTGCGCCTACTCTATGGAAGAGGACGTAGAAAAAGGTTTTGAACATCTGGAAAAAGCTGTTCAGTTAGGTTTTTCAGAAATGGAAAAAATTAATTCGACTGATGCATTGGCTTTTCTGCGTATTCAGCCTGATTATGACACTTTCAAAGCTAATGGGTTTCGCAGGGTATCAAAAAATATTGAAGGGGTGGAAAGCGAACGAGAAATGGATGATTTATTATTATCCAAATTGAAAAGACTTGGTGATTTGAAAGAACGCGGTCTAATCAGTGAAGACGAGTTTTTGAAAGAAAAAGCTAAATTATTAAAATAAGATTATCACAATACTTTGTATTGATTATTAACAAATCACATTATATCAAAAATGGCATTAACAGATACCATTAACAACGACATTAAAACAGCAATGAAAGCAAAAGACAAGGACGCCCTGCGTGCCTTGCGTGCGATTAAATCAGCTATTTTATTAGCGAATACAGACGGAACTGGAGAAGAGCTCACAGAAGAAAGAGGTATTAAGATTTTACAAAAACTACTGAAGCAGCGTAAAGAATCGCTGGATATTTATACAAAGCAAGGTCGTGATGACCTGGCAGCAACGGAGCAATCTGAGATTGAAGTGATTGAGCGTTACTTACCGGAGCCTATGAGTGAGGATGAGGTCAAGAAGATCATTCAGGGAGTTATCAGTGATACAGGTGCTGAATCCATGAAAGATATGGGTAAAGTGATGGGTGCTGCTAGTAAAAAGCTGGCTGGTCAGGCTGATGGGCGTGTTATTTCTACCATGGTAAGAGAATTACTTAGCTAAGAACGATATGTTTGTAGATATTGTCATCGGTTTAACCACTTTGTGGGCTTTTTATACAGGCTATAAGCGTGGTATCATCAAAACTGTTTTTACAACAATAGGAACGCTTATTGGGCTTTTATTTGCCTTCAAGGCTACACCTTTTATGGCTGTACTGTTGGGCGATATATTGCCTTTTGGTTCTACCCTGACTCCTTTACTGGCATTTTTTATTACATTGATTATAGCAATACTTACAGTGCGTATTGTTGTCAAAATAATTGAAGGTGGGCTAAAAACAGTCCACCTTAACTTTTTAAATCGTATTGCAGGCGGTATTTTACTGGCTGGTATTGGTATTTTTTTATTGAGCAGCTTATTTATTTTCCTTGACAGAGCTTCTTTGCTGACAAGCGAAATGAAACAGACCTCTTTTCTTTATGAATTTCTTGAGCCTATTCCTACACAAATTTATGGGCTGGTAAATTTTATATTCCCTTATATTCATGAAATCTGGCAGGATATGCTGGATTTATTCGATCAAGTTCCTTCTAATGACGCATCTTCCTCCACAGATTCTTCTGGTGGATAATTACGATTCTTTTACTTATAATTTATACGATTATTTTCAGCAATTGGGTGCTAATTGTACTGTTATTCGCAATGATGAATACAGTCTAAAAGCTATAAAAGATATGAAATTTGATGGGCTTGTTTTGTCTCCAGGCCCAAAAATTCCCAAAGAAGCTGGCATTATGATGGAACTCATTGAGCATTATCATCGTATAAGACCAATATTAGGAATTTGTCTGGGGCATCAGGGAATTGGGGAGTTTTTCGGTGCAAAGCTGGTCAAAGCAGATTTACCTATGCATGGTAAAACATCTAAAATCCAGCATAAGGGGCATCCATTATTCAGTGGGCTGCCAGCATCTTTTGATGTTATGCGTTATCATTCACTTATCCTGAAAAATGTCAGACCTTCTTTACAGGTAATTGCATCAACAAATTCAGGTGAAATTATGGCTGCAGCCCATTCAAAATTTAATGTAATTGGTATTCAATTTCACCCGGAGTCTGTTTTAACAGATTTCGGACTCCAAATATTAAAGAACTGGTTAGAAAATCATGTCTTAAACACACTCTGAAATTCGCCTAAAATAAGCTAAATTTGCGCTCATGCACGAGAATACACAAATGACACAAATAAAAGAAGAAGGAAAATTCAAATATCAGGAGTCTGGCGAAGGAGAAGTGCTGTTATTATTGCACGGATTGTTCGGCGGCCTGAGTAATTTCCATAAGCTTACCTCATTTTTTAATAAGGAGATGAAGGTAGTGCTTCCTATTTTACCCATTTTTGAGCTTCCCCGAAGAGAAGCCACCATTGGGAATCTACTACAGCACATCCATGATTTTGTAGAATTTAAAGGTTTTGAGAAAGTACATATTCTAGGAAACTCCTTAGGTGGTCACATTTCTCTTCTATATACCCTAGACCGTCCAGACAAGATAAAGTCATTGACCTTAACAGGGAGTTCAGGTCTGTACGAAAGTGCTTTTGGCTCTAGTTTTCCTCGCCGTGGCAGCTATGAATATATTAAGCAAAAGACGGAAGAGACATTTTTTGATCCGGCAACAGCTACTAAAGAACTGGTAGATGAAGTTTTTGAAACGGTTAATAATGTGGATAAGGCTATTCGGGTAGTCACTACAGCCAAATCTGCTATTCGTCATAATATTGAAGACCGTCTTCACCAGATCGAAGCCCCTACTCTATTAATCTGGGGTGTTCACGATACGGTAACTCCATTTGAAGTTGGCAAAGCGTTCAACAAGCATATCAAAAACTCAGAATTGGTTGCCTTTGATAAAAGTGGGCATGCCCCAATGATGGAAGAGCCAGAACGTTTCAATGAAATACTTCATACTTTTTTAAATAAGTTAAAATAAGTCTTCTATACCTTCTCGACAGAATCATTTCGGCATTTGTTTTGTTATCTAATAAATTGTACTCATTTTTAGAGTCTCATTGCAATACAAAAAATTCATGGCTTTTCCCGTGATGCCGCAATTTCTCAGTATGAAACTATTGATTCATAATTGCGTTAATTAATATTAATGACAGCACGCGAACTCATATCAGAAACATTACCGCCATTAAAAATGACGGATACAGGCAATAGAGCTTTATCCTGGATGACCGATTTCCAGGTTAGGCATCTGCCACTTGTAGATGATGGTATTTTTAAAGGTTTACTGACGGAGGAAGACGTACTGAATTTCAATAACCCGGAAGAAGCTTTGAGAACTTACCCGCTTAGTCTTCACCAACCTTCAGTTCATGCTGATGAACATATCTATGAAGTTGTCAAGACTGCGGTAATGCTTCAATTAACCGTGATACCTGTTATTGATTCAGATGATCGTTATTTAGGTGTTATTACACTGGAAAGTCTCTTAAAAGCTTTTGCAGCCGTGGGCGCTATGGCAGAGCCAGGAACTATTCTTGAATTAGAAATACCTAAGCGAGATTATTCTTTATCGCAAATCGCTCAGATCGTAGAGTCTGAAAACACGCGAATTTTGAGTTCTTATATCACTTCTCATCCTACAGATCAAACGATTAATGTAACTCTCAAGCTAAACATTCAAAACCCGGAACGAATCATTGGGCATTTTAATCGCTACAACTATGCGGTCAAAGCGCACTTCCAGGAGTCTGAATATTTCGACACCCTGAAAGAACGCTATGATGCTTTGATGTCTTATTTGAATGTGTAAGAGTCCTTTTTATTATCTCTCTATTTCTTGTTCACTTGCATAATGAATGTGTAATTCATTTGCCCTACGCAACTCCGTTTTCACATCCGTTACAATTCCCATGGTTACTTCTTTATCAACGTGTAAGGTCGTAGAATACCGTTCCGGATTGGACGCAATGAATCTTTGAATATCACTAACATTGGCAAAAGCATCATTCAGTTGAATGCGTGGCGCAGTTCCTTTAGATGATTTTTGTGGTGTGCCAATGTAGATGTGATTCAATTCATCATAACGCTCCAATTTCGCCAATTCTGTGGCATCAGGCACCTTGACATCTACCAATAAATTATCATTCTTAATGATAACAACTACCATGAAAAAGAATAATAAAATGAAAACGATGTCGGGTAGAGATGCTGTGGAAATAGCAGGTTGAATACGCTTGGACTTTCTAGTCAATTTAGCCATTGTACTTTGTTTAAATGATTAAGAATACAATTGGCTTAAATCGTTGTGTTAAACACAAATTAGGCAAAAAAACACAGATAAGCAAAAATTGGAAAGGTTATAGAAGAAGTCGAGCTGAGAGACTAAAATTCAAAAAAAAGAACGTCATTCTGAATTTATTTCTCCCGGATAGTTATCAGGATTAGTTAGAATTGAGCACGATTTTAAGTCAAAAAGGTCGTTTCAAAAATCGTTTTTCATTACTGACGAGATACCGGATCAAGTCCGGCATGACGGTTCCTTTTTGTTTTTTTATCTCAATCGTACAGATTGAAATAAAGCCGCCAGACATCCGAAAATGCCTGACGACTATCTCAGGATTTTGTAACTTCTTAGTTGAGCGCAAAGGATTTAGGCTCTGCTTCAGAGATGACCAGAGGAATATCTTTACGGATCGCTTTTTTACTTTCAATATCCAGTTCGGCGTAGTTCTGTCCAAAGCGTTTTAAAGCTTCTTCCTGCCAGATACTATTGTAGGCGGCTTTTAGCTCATTATACACCGTTATATACATATCATAAGATGTTTCACGATCATTTTGTAGGGAAATAATGGCATTTCGTGGACTACGTGGCAGGTCCTTACTTTTTTCAGGATTGAGAATAAATTCTATAGCTCGTTTTTTCAAATTCGCTACATCTGTACGTTCACCTCTGATCAGTAATTCGTCATTGGCATTCACGTTGACTTTAAACAGATTGCGCTGTAGAACATCTATAGTCGTATCTGTCTCATCCCAAGGCGGAAGCTTTACTGTAATTCCTTTATCGACGTCGATGGTTGTCGTCACCAGGAAAAAGATAAGTAACAGGAAGGCAATATCTGCCATCGAACCTGCATTGATCTCATTTTTAAACCGTTTCATTTTTTTCTTTTTTACCACGCCCCCAAATAGTTTCGGGGATTAGTGGCTTGATTATGCATAGACCTCTCCCATCCTGATATTCATGCGCTTATCAGCCATATTGGGGTATTTTATGGTTTAGGAAAAATCGTTGTGTTTAAAATACTTCAAACCATAAGTCTTAAAAACAACTCGCTTAAATATCGAAGACTTCTAATTTCAAGTACTATCAGGTTAGATGCAGGTAAAATGCTTTTTGGTGGTTATAGTTTATTATTATTCCTCAAAATCAGTTGGTTCTGCCTCTGAAATTACCAAAGGTATGCTTGCTCTAATTTCTTTTTTCTGTGGAATATTTAGTTCTTCATAAGACTGATTAAACCTTTTTTGGGCTTCTTCTTCCCATAATTCTTTGTAAGCAGCTTTCAGTTCATTATAGACTTTTATATAGACTTCGTAAGAAGTACCTCTGTCATTTTTGAGTGATATGAGAGCTTTATCAGGAGATTCGGACATATTTTCCAGACCATTAGGATTGGCTATGAATATTTTAGTATTTTCTTTTAAATTGCTGATATCCATTGGCTCTCCACGAACCAATAATTCATCATTCGCATTTACTATTACGGAATAAACATTTCGGCTATTCAGCTTCATCGCTGATGGCGGTTCATCCGACCAAGGCGGAAGCTTTACAGTAATTCCCTTATCGACTTCCAAAGGAGCTGTCACAAGCCAGTATGAAAACCCTACTACACTAATAGTAATTAAAAACAAGATGAGCAATAAAGTCTGTCCTTTCATGATTCAAGATATTATAAAAAAAGCATCATCCTATAGTAGAATGATGCTTTATAATTTTTCGATCTATCCTGATTAAAGGTCGTCTGTACGTGGTTTAGACGAATAGTTAACCTTTAATTGATTTACTTTACGAAGTTTGATTTTTACATCCGTTACAATACCCATTGTCACGTCTTTATCTGTACGGAGCGAAGCCGTCATTAAAGGGCGTTGTTGTTCAGGTATTTTGACTTTTTCTTTTTCAAGAAAAAGTGGAATGTCATCTATAGTAGCGAAAGCGTCATTCAATTGAATTCTGGGCGCACTACCATATGATTTCTGATAGCGCTCTTTTGGCTTACCTATATAGATATAACTAACCAAAGATTTTTTTTCCAACTTTTGCAGTTCAGTAGCATATGGATAATTCACGTCTACTTTCAAGTCAGAATCTTTCATGACCGTTACCACCATAAAGAAGAATAACAGGATAAATATAATGTCAGGGAGTGATGCCGTAGAAATTTTTGGCGTTCCCTTTCCTTTTTTTCTAGAAAATTTTGCCATAATATTATGAAAATTTATTCTTCCCCGAACGATGTCGGTTCTGCTTCTGAAATTACCAGTGGGAAAGCGTCTCTAACTTGCTTTTTCTCTGGAATAGTTTTCAATTCTTCATATCTCACGCCAAATACTTTCTCTGACTCTGCATCCCATAATTCACGATAGGCTGCTTTCAGCTCATTGTACACTCGAATATAGGCTTCATAAGAAGTACCTCTATCATTTTTGAGTGATATGATGGCTTTTGTTGGCTTTTCAGCCATGTTTTCCAAACGATCAGGATTGGCGATGAATATTTTAGTATTTTCCCGAAGATTACGCGGCTCCATTGGCTCACCACGAACGAGTAATTCGTCGTTGGCGTTGACCAGTACGGAATACACATTCCGGCTATTCAACTTCATTTCCGGTGGTGGTTCGTCCGACCAGGGCGGAAGTTTCACCGTAATACCTTTGTCTACATCAATAGTTGTAGTTACAAGGAAGAAGATGAGGAGCAAGAAGGCAATGTCTGCCATAGAACCCGCATTAATTTCAGGTGCTTCTCTTCTTGGCATAATTAATTATTGTTTTGTGTTGTGCTGTTTATGTTATTGTATTTATTAAGCATTAATACATCAACATACCTCGCACATCAACACGATTATTATTATTTAAACAGACCTCTTACTTCGGCTACTAAAGCTAAAAGAAAAGCACCAAAGAGCAATATAGTTGCTAGTCTTATACCGCCACCAACGAACTTACCTTGTCCGGCAGTAACAGAATATTTATTCATAGAGGCAGTGATCTCGCTTGACGCCATTCCTCGAAATATGAGGAATAAGAGCAATATTCCTCCAATACCTGCGATTAGTGGAATTGAGCCTTTTGGATTCTTGATAATTGACCAGATTACGAAACCTATCATCAATATAAAGGCTGCATAACCTAAGAAACGGGCAACATAGATACCAAAGTCTCCTCCCGTTACAAAGTGGATGATAACCAGCAATGCACCGATGACGAAAGCCAGCAACTGACCATATTTATTTAAAAAACTATACATAAGTTAGTTTGATTTTAATATTTAACCTTATCACCTAATGCACTTCTGTTGTCAATAAGTACATCTACAAGTGACGTTGAAGCA
This sequence comes from Saprospiraceae bacterium, assembly GCA_020627965.1. Lineage (GTDB taxonomy): Bacteria > Bacteroidota > Bacteroidia > Chitinophagales > Saprospiraceae > JAHDEO01. The sequence continues at coordinate 35,218 of JAHDFX010000008.1, forward strand.
TCTTCCATTCTATTAACAATACCGTCAATCTTATTCACGATATAGTTGTATAAAACTTGAAGAATAATCGCTGTAATCAGACCGAATACTGTAGTCAAAAGGGCTACTTTAATACCCCCTGCAACGATAGACGGGTTGATATCACCAACTTCCTCGATCTTATCGAAAGCCTGGATCATACCGATTACTGTACCCATAAACCCGAGCATCGGGGCGATAGCGATGAAAAGTGAGATCCATACAAGACCACGCTCTAGTAGTCCCATTTGTACTGAACCGTAAGAAACGACAGCTTTTTCTACAGAATCCAAACCTTCTCTCGAACGCTTCAAGCCTTCATGAAGAATACTGGCTGCTGGGCCAGGTGTAGATTTACAAATTTCCTTTGCCTGCTCCATATCACCATCTCTTAATGCTCCATCAATACGGGACATCAATTTATCAGTGTTAGTAGAAGCAATATTCAACGTAATAATACGCTCAATACAGAATGCCAATCCGAGGATTAGACATGCTAATACAAATGACATGAACATCCAACCACCTTGAATAAAGTATTCTTTCAATAATTGGTGTCCAAATTTCTTAGGTGCAACCGCATCCGTAATGGCTTCTGCTGTGTTATCAACGGTTTCAGCAACGGCTTCGCCTGCGTTTTCAAGTCCTTCTGCTACATTATCCACAATTGTAGTTTCTTCCTCACCTTCCTGTGCTACTGCATAGTTTGTGGTAAAAGCAACTAAACCCATGATAAGCAGCAATGCTAATAGCTTTCTCATAATTAGATTTTGTTAAGATTTACGAGTTGTTATTGGTTCTTAAATATGAATTAGATTTATTTTTTCCTGCGGAGAGACAGGGATTCGAACCCTGGATACACTTTTGGTGTATACACACTTTCCAGGCGTGCGCCTTCGACCACTCGGCCACCTCTCCTATTCTCCTGCTTATTATGATCTGAAGTAATTACTTTTTAGCGAATTACACACTATTGTTTTGGTATAATAAGCGAGACAGTCACAAAAATTGTAAATTAATGTTACAATTCAAAACTTTTTTATGACTGAAATGAATAAACCTTACTATTATGACTTATCGAATACCTTTAAAGCGTTTTTAGTCGTGATTTTGGCGACTTCCTCTAAAGATAACTCTTTAATGTTGGCAAGCTTTTGAGCGACAAAGCTCATATAAGCACTTTCGTTGCGTTTGCCTCGCTTCGGAGTTGGTGCGAGATATGGGGCGTCGGTTTCTAAAACGAGATGATCCATCGGGATATTGCGTACTATTTCATCTAATTTGGCTTTTTTGTACGTCAATACTCCACCTAAGCCCATATAAAATTCCAGATCCATAATAGATTGAGCTTGTTCTAATGTACCACCAAAGCAATGAAAAATTCCCTGAAGGCGTTCGTCTTTTTCTTCTTTTACAATATCAATGATAATGTCTAGTGCATCACGAGCATGGATAATAATGGGAACCTGTAGTTCTTTTGCCCAATTGATCTGTCGGCGAAAAGCATCTTTTTGTTCTTCTAAAAGAGTTTTATCCCAATACAGGTCGATCCCGATCTCGCCAACAGCGCAGAAAGAACGTCTTCCCAGCCATTGTTCGACTATTGTCAGCTCTTTTTCATAATCAGCTTTTACAGAACAGGGATGCAATCCCATCATGGCAAAACACTTGTCAGGATGAGTAGCTTCCAATTCCAGCATAACTTCTATGGAAGTACTGTCTATGTTAGGTAGGTAAAACCGATGTATACCGGCTTTCTCTGCCCGCCTCAACATTTCTTCTCTGTCCTCATCAAATTGTTTTGCGTAGAGGTGGGCGTGTGTGTCTATTAGCATGGGTATGTAATTCTCTTTTTTAAAGACTTAGTAGGCGTTTCATATCATCATTAGATAGACTCAGAAAGTCTGAGATTTCATTATCCGACACCCCTTTTTCTCTCATTTTAAGTATAGCGTCTTTCATACGCAGATCAAATTCTTTCTCCTTCTTTTCACTAACCTCTCTAGTTACCTCTCTAGTTACTTCTCTAGTTACTTCTTTGGCAGTTATTTCTCTAACTTGTCTTTTTGTATCTTCTATTATAGCTTCTTGTATACCCATAGGTTTTCTTTTTTCTAAAATGATGTCTATTTCTTTTTCAAATTTACGTTTTATTGGAGACTTTTCAAAGTTAGCGAGCTTGACTATAAAGGATATCAAGTCTTCTATAATACCCTTCCATAAGGCATCTTTTGATATTTTAATGTTATCCATAAATAAGTAGAGAGGTCTTTAATTCCTCCCACTTATATAGAGTCCTAAAATCAAAAAATTCCATAAATTTTACTCATTTTTTTTCAAAAAAATTGATATTTCAAATGTCAACAATTCCCTTCGGACATTTAATTTTTGCTTTTATATCAATTTCTTTTCCCTCAGCAATAAAGATATCAATATCGAGTCATTTAAATATTTTCCGCAAAGGAACTAGATCAGGATGGGTAAACGATATGGTCTATTTGCCTACTCATTGATCATACGCTGAAATTCTTCCCGGATATCACGAAAGCCTTCTGATAAATACCTGAAATTTCCTTGTTTATCAATAATATGATATACCGGTAAGGAACCAATATCATAAGTCCTCAAAACAGCACTATCACTACTGAGTAGATTTATGCCCGGCATTTCCACTCTGGACATGGTACTTTTCCACACACTTGGGTCTCTATCTACGGATACATTGATCAATATAACACCCATATTTTGTAATTCTTTTCTGATGCTTAAGGACTTTTCAAAGCCTTTCAGACAGGGTTTGCACCAGGTTGCCCAGAAACTGAGGTAGATCACTTTACCTTTGTACTGACCAAGCGACACCATTCGACCAGACTCGTCCGGCAAACTGAAATTTGGAGCCGGACCATCTTCATTAAACTGAACTCTGTCACCAAACAATATATCTAACTTGGAGGTGTATTCTGTATGAGCGCCACCTTTTTTAAAATCAGCATATTTGCGTTGTATCAGTTCCGTTTGTCCGTATCTAAATGTATTGTAAAACAGTTTACTCAGCATAAATGCACGAGCTTTTCCTGACAAATTGCTATTAATGGCTTCATAATATTCAAACTCCTCCCCTTCTACATTCCGGGCAACTGCTAAATGATTGACGTAAGTAAAAGCCGTTAAAAAATCTGTGTAAAATGAATATTTTAGCAGACTGGGATCATTCAGACTGACGCTACCAACTACGTTTCTGGCTTTAGATTTAGCCTGTTCAGGTGTATATTGATATTGATTAGCCAGTATGTGAATGAGTTTATATGTAGCTGTTTCTGATTTTATTTTATTGGTCAAAAAGCTGCTTCCGCCGGCAATAGATAGTTTTTCGCTTTGCTGACGATCCAGCATAGCAAAATATTCTTGCTCCGACAGGTATTCTGCCTGCTGTACCAGGGATTCTTCTAATGTCAATGGTAAATAAGTATTCGAATAAGTCGAGTTAGGGAAACTTTGTGGGAAACGCCGCTGCAATTCCAGAAAAGCCCGATTGCTGGCAGCTCCACTTACATTGAGTGTACTCAATACATCATAGCCATCAAAACTAATCACAGGACTATCGGATGGACGAACGATCAATTGAAAAATAGAAGAACCATAACGAAAGGTCAGTACTTCTTCTTTATCTAATTGTAATACAAAAGCCTTTTGGGCATTACCATCCAGTGTAAATACATAACTGCGTTCTTCCCTTGAGATCACATCTTCCAGAATACTGACAGAGAAGCTGGTTTCCGCAAGATTATTGATTTGAACTGTGAAATTGACCTCACGAGCATTAAGACTAAGGCTGATTAATAATAAAACAGGTACTAACAGATATTTTTTCATCACCATTTATATGGAACAAAAATTAGCTCACTTTCGTTCAAAAGAGTTTTTCTGCTAAAAATCAGCAATTATGACATTTACATCTGTTTGTTGCAGCAATCCCAATTCTCTTCAAGTAAATTAAGTTGCCAATAGCCCCATTAAAACCAAATCTTATACTGCCCAATAATATATTTTTGACTAATTATTTTTCATAATAAGAAAAAGTTGTTACATTTGGTCAACCAAAAACTGGTTAACCAATTTATAATTACCCCCTTTTAACTATTTGTTTATAGAATATGCTCGAA
>JAHDFX010000008.1:39408-54026 GCA_020627965.1 Saprospiraceae bacterium
TAGAGGCACCGGCAGATAAAATTATCCGACAAATTCGTGGGTTAATAACATCTGGTCAGTTAAAACCTGGAGATAAATTGCCAGCGGAACGCCAGTTGGCTGAGAAGTTAGGTGTTGGGCGATCACACGTAAGAGATGCAATCAGGAAACTAGAATTTTATGGCATTGTAAGAACAATGCCACAGTCAGGTACAGTAGTTTCCGGGCTCGGTATCACAGCTCTGAAAGGATTAATCTCCGATGTACTAGCGATAGAAGAAGCTGACTTTGCATCTCTTGTAGAGACTAGAGTTTTTCTGGAGATCAATTCTGCTGCTTTAGCGGCTGAACGCCGAACTACAGATGATATTGTGGCACTAACAAAAGCATTAGACGCCTACGAGAACCAACTTACCAAAACAGATCAGGCAGTCGAAGAAGACTTATTATTTCATCTAAAAATTGCTGAGGCCAGTAAAAATAAAGTACTAAAATCTTTGATGCTCATCATCACTCCTGACATTATAAAAAGCTATGCAAAACTCAAAATTTGCAATAGCAATACGTTAGATAAAACCATTACTGAGCATCGCCTTATATTAAAACACATTAAAAATAAAGATATTAAATCAGTTCAAAATGCCATGCGAGAACACCTCCATGACGTGATCAGATTTAGTCAGAAATCAACGTAATCATTAAAATTATTTTTTGTTATGAAAGCTATACTATTAAGACATAATATTCCCAGACTGATTGGTTTGAGTATACTATGCTTCTGTATGTCACTGACATCATACGGTTTCAGTAATACACCTATTGAAACAGCACCTTTAAAATCAGTCTCTGGTACCATTACCGATGCAGAAGGTGAACCACTCATCGGCGTAAGCATAACCATTCAGGGTACTACCCGAGGTACAACAACAGATCTGGATGGTAAATTTACGCTTGATGCCAATGATGGCGATATCCTTCAGGTATCTTATCTTGGTTTCATTACACAAAATATTATAGTAGGTGATGCATCTACTTATAATCTTGTTATGCGATCAGATCAAGAGGTATTATCTGAGGTCATCGTTGTTGGTTATGGTAAACAAAAGAAATCTCACCTGACTGGTTCGATTTCTAAAATTGAAAATGAAAGTCTGGATCAGATTCCTATTGCCCGCGTGGATGATGCCATTGTAGGACAAGTTGCTGGTGTCAATATTCAAATGAATAATCCTGCCGCTGGTGAAGCTCCTACTATCAGAGTTCGTGGACAAGGTTCTATTTCATTCGATTCTAACCCATTGATCGTTGTGGATGGTATTGCTGTTGGTTCAGATGCCGACTTCCTGTCTAGTTTGGACATGAATGACGTTGAATCTATTGAAGTACTAAAAGATGCAGCTTCATCAGCCATCTACGGTTCTCGTGGTGCAAATGGTGTTATCATGGTCACTACAAAGCAAGGAAAAGAAGGTCCAACTCGTTTTTCTTATGACACCTATGTAGGTTTTAAATCTGTTCCTAAAACAGATGTACTTACTACCGTCGATGACTGGTTACAGTATACACGTGATAATAATGACGGAGTGCTACCAGATAAATTACAGTATGTAGAACAATTGGGTACTTATACCGATTGGGAAGATGTAATGATGGATGGTGGTATTATTCACAGCCATGCTTTATCAGCAAGAGGTGGTACTAAAAACACAAAATTCAGAGCTTCATTGAGTTACCTTGATGATGCAGGTGTACTATTGACTGATAATTTTGAAAAAATAAATTTCAGACTCAATCTGGATACTAAAGTTAGCGACAGAATTTCTTTTGGCGTTATGCTTAATCCGTCTTACACAGAACAAAGACGTTTCCCTATAGGTATTCATGATGCTGTTCGCCAACATGCATGGCTTCCTTTATATCTTGATCAAAATACGATACAATATGTCAATCGCCTCCGTGAAAACGGTCGCTGGGAAGATGCTGAAATCGGCGATTATGCCATGGAACGTATGTTCGATGATTATGATCTCGAAACTGGTATGCCAGTAGAAAGTGGTGGTACTGACATCAGTGGTACATCCAATCAAAGTGCCTTAGCAAAAGTACTGGAAAGAGATCGTCGCAAATTCCAAACTAAGATATATACTAATGCTTATCTGAAAGTAGATATAGTTGATGGACTATTTTTCCAGCAGAACGTAGGTGGCGACATCAGATTTACGAAGAATACACGTTGGGCTGGTGTTGAAGCATCTAGAAACGGTGCTGGCGATTCTGAATCTATCCTTACTAATGCAGAGCAACTTCATACCGTTTCTGAAAGTACACTGAACTATGGAAAAGACTTCGGCAAGCATGAAATAAATGCAGTTGTTGGTTTTGCTTATGAGCAGTGGAACAGAGATTATAGTGAGCTGGAAGCAGCAGGTTATGCTTTTGATTATATCCAGACTATCCCGGCTGCAAATCTGGTTGGTGGTTATACTGAAGCAGGGCAGGAAGGGCTTGTCTCTTACCTTTCACGTATCAATTATGCTTATGCCGACAAATACTTATTATCTGTAAGTGCTCGTTCGGATGGTAGCTCAAAATTCGGGCCTGACAACAAGTATGGTTTCTTCCCTGCTGTTTCTGCTGGTTGGAGAGTTTCAGAAGAAAATTTCCTGAAAGACAATGGCTTTATTGATGAATTGAAAATAAGAGCCAGCTACGGTGTTACTGGTAGTAACTCAGGTATCGGCGAATATGACCACATTGGTCTGATCGAGCCTGTAGGAACTGCATTGGGTGGTAGTTCAACTGGTTTTAATGCTATTAATATTTCCAATCCTGAGTTGAGATGGGAAAAATTAAGAGAGGTTAATCCTGGTCTTGACGTATCCTTCCTTGAAGGGCGCTTCGGACTATCATTTGACTATTATAATAGAACAAGTGAAGATTTACTTTTAGACTTGCCTATTCCTTCAGTGACTGGTTTTGAAACAGCCTTAGTCAACAAAGGAGTTGTAGAAAATAAAGGTTTTGAGTTAGAATTATTAGCCAGACTTGTTTCTACCAGCAAATTCTCATGGAATGCTTCTGGTATATTGACACATAATAAGAATACACTGGTCGATTTTGCTGATGCAGATGGCTTAATCAGTATTGTAGATTCTAAGCGTCCTGCAGAATGGATCGCACAGGTAGGTCAGCCTATCTCTTCTTTCTACGGCTACGTTGTGAAGGGAGATATTGCTCCTGAATATATCAAGAATCCTTTCTATCCTATCAATGCACAGTCGCAGGATATTTATGTAAAAGATCTGAATGGAGACGGTGTTATTGATACTGATGATCGTACGATTTTGGGTTCGCCATATCCTGACTTTATTTGGAGTATCAGCAATACTTTGAGAGTTCATGATTTTGATATAGGCTTTATGTTCCAGGGTTCTCATGGTGCAGAAGTTAGAAACATATCTTCTCAGTATATCAAACAAGAGTTTTCCAGTAATCAGGATTACACCTCTGATTTTCCTGATGCCGATTTAGTGGTTCAGAGAATTTTTACTAATGATGATGTACAAGATGCTGATTATTTCACTTTGCGTAATCTGAATATAGGTTATACACTTCCAAATAGTCTGGTAAGTAAAGCAGGTATCAGAAATCTGCGTGTATATGTAGGTGGACAAAATCTGTTATACCTGATGGCAGATAATTATGAGGGGTATAATCCAGAAGGAGCTGACCAAGGGCTTGGAAATCCTTTGACTGCCGGTTATCAAAGAGGACCTGCTCCTATTTATAGAACCGTTTCATTAGGACTAAACCTTGCTTTCTAAAAAACTTAGTGAATTAAATATTTGCTAAATAAATTTGTGAAACATGAAAATTATTATCAATAAATCAATACTATTATTAACCCTTATTCTGGCATTTTCCGCTTGCGAGAAACAACTTGATCTGGCTCCTCTTTCGGAGATTGGAGACACTATTTTCTATACGAATACTGAGGAAGTAGAAGGCGGAGTAATTGCTATCTATGATGGCTTACAGCTTGTTCCTATGCGTGAATTTGCTCTGACAGAGATGCGTTCAGACAATACAGAAACCAAATCTAGTGAAGGAGACTGGGCCCAATTCGAAAGTTTTGACGTACAGCCTACCAACCTGGCTATAGGCGACTACTGGGCAGCTAACTATAATGTTATTTTCAGAGCCAACAGAGTACTGGAAAACCTCGGCGTAGTAGATGATGCTACGCTTAAAGCTCAGTTTGAAGGAGAAGCTAAATTTACCAGAGCTTTATCTCATTTCAACCTCGTCAGAGCTTATGGTGATGTGCCGCTTATGGAGAGAACGATAAGACAGGATGAATCAGAATTTTTCAGTAGAGATGCGGCGGCAACAGTATATGAAGCCATTATAGCTGACTTATCCAGTGCTGCAAGTCTACTGCCTGCTTCCAATGATTTTGGCAGAGCTACCAGTGGTGCAGCTAATGCACTATTGGCAAAAGTACAACTGACCGTAGGCAACCATAATGCAGCAGAATCTTTACTTAGTGCCTTGGTATTAGGCGGAACCTATTCACTTCAAGATACTTATAACGATGTATTTTACAATGAAGGAAACAATGAGATCATATTTGCTATTCCTTATTTAAATGATGATGCTAATGAAAGCCAGGATTTCTCATTTGAAATGACTGCTGGTGGTGCTGTAAGTGGATTGAATTATATCACGGATGATTTCAATAGTTCTTTTGATCCTGACGAAACAGTCAGAGCAGACGTATTGTACAGTTCTGACGATCCTGCTGAAGTTGGTAAATTCGTAACAACTTCTGACGATAGCCGCCTTTGTGGTAATGACTGGATTGTTATGCGTTATGCTGACGTGTTGCTAATGTATGCAGAAGCAATTATGGCGGGTGGCATGTCTACCAATAGTACTGTTGCGATAGATGCTTACAATGCTGTGAGAGCTAGAGCCGCTATGCCTGAATTGGCTAATGATGGTACAGAAGCGCTGACCAGCGAAATGTTACTCCATGAAAGGAGAGTTGAGCTGGCTTTTGAAAATCATAGATTATATGATTTGGTACGCTTCGGAATGGCAGAATCGGTGCTAGGTGATTTTGCTTCGAATAATGGCTATCCATTCGCCGCAACTGACCTATTACTACCAATTCCACAAGGTGAGATCAATGTAAGCCAGGGATTACTTTCACAAAACCCAGGTTATTAAACAACAATCATTAAAAACTTCGACATCATGAATACAACGCTTTTAAATCGTGTCAAACAATATTACATTTTACAAATACTCGTGTTCGCAGCAGTACTATTAACTTTTTCTGCCTGTGAAGATGAACTTCCAGAAGAAGGTTCCCTTCCTGATCTAACCCCACCGGAAGCCGCTTTCTCCTACGCTGCTGATCCAGGTGATTATAAGGTTATTAATTTCGCCAACTTGTCGATCAGTGCTACTGATTATGCATGGGATTTCGGCAATGGAACAACTTCTACCGACAGTGATCCTACAGTAACATTCGCAGACGGAACTTATGAGGTTACGCTGACCGCTTCTGATAGATTAGGGGCAACAAGCTCTGTAACTAAAACAATAGAAATTGTAGAACCTGTAGTTGCTTTTACTCCTGAAATCCTGAATCCGGGATTCGACATAGAAGGAGATGACAGCTATCGTGATGGCTGGCGCAATGGTGATCTGGGTGGTGTTATACAAATTACATCAAGCCCTATTCATGCTGGTGTTAAAGCTGCTAAATTACCTTCTGCCGGAGATAGAATCGGTTATCAGTTGGTTACGGTTCTTCCTGACACAGACTATACTTTACGTTTCTATTATACGATGAAAACGTCTCCTGTAGGTACTATGACAGTATCTATGCTCGCAGGTGATGTGACTGATCCTGCATTAGTAGCATCTTCTACCATAGCCTCTGTTACCTTGGATGACCAAAGTGATGCAGATACTTACGTACCTGGTTCTCTGTCTTTCAATTCAGGTGCCAATACAGAAGTAGCCATTTACTTTGGTAATGTAGGGGTAGAATGTAGAATTGATTCATTTACAATAGAATAATGATAAATTGTTCACAGTCACCGGACTAAGGGCAATTATCTCTAAAACATTAATAATTTTAATCGGCTTTACAAGCATTTTGCATTGCAAAAATGCTTGTAAATGCCTGTTTTAGCCGACAACTCCTGTCTGACGCCTCGTGATCTAAATAAAATTATAATATGCCAATTTCTCGTATTTCCGGCTGGTTTTACTTTTTTATTTTAATTGTTGTAATGATTTTTAGTAGTTGCCGTTCAGGCGACGATGAAGTACCAGTCATCTATCCACCTGTAGAAGAACCTGACCCTCTTGTAGAGGGCGTAGACTATTTTCTACCCGATATTGACCTTAATAATTGGAAGGTTACACTTCCGATTGGTAATCCTACTGAGGTAGAACCTCCGGAAATACTTGATTATGCGAATAATGAACTATTAAAACCATTTATGTATAATGATTCTACTGATGGTTCAATCGTTTTTTACACCTATCCTGGGGCATCAACAACCAATTCTTCTTATTCCAGAACAGAGCTAAGAGAGCAAATGGCCCCCGGTAGCAATTCTACCAACTGGACTTTCGCTGATGGTGGCAGAATGACCGGCAGATTAGTCATGAATGAAATTTCTAAAGATGATGAAAATGACTATCACCGCACTATCATCATGCAAATACATGGGAGGCTGACTGATGAACAGCGCGACCTTATTGGTGCAAGCGATAATAATGCACCTCCTGTACTCAAAATTTACTGGAATGACAGCAGAGTCAGAGTGCTTAGAAAAGTACTGGAAGACCCTAGTGTTTCAGATACAGCTGCTCTGAGTACGGATTCCTGGACAGACGAAGGTTTATGGTTTAATGAAAACGTCGGATTTGAGCCTTTTAACCTGGAAGTCATTGCTTCCGACGGCAGGCTAGAGGTTATTTTAAATAATAATGAATCTATGGTTTTCGATGATATTCATATGCAGAGGTGGGGAATTTTTGAAAATTATTTTAAAGCAGGTAATTATCTGGTCACCACTGATGCCGGAGCGTTTTCGAGAATTAAGTATTACGAATTGGAAGTCTTTCACTAAAGTTTTCCAACTTAAAGCACTACCTCCACATGCGAGTATATATATCAATATCAATTATCCTACTGTTCTCTGCTTGCGCCCAGCTAAATATTTCAACTATTACAGAAGAAAAAAAACTTGACGGAACACTGGTTAATAATATTGAAGAATACAAAGCAGCCGTCAGTAATCTTAAACCTGGCGATAAAATCGTTCTTGCCAATGGCACCTGGACAGATACTGAGCTGAAATTTTACGGAAAAGGAACAGCAGAGCAGCCAATCATACTCAGCGTACAAGAAAAAGGTAAGGTCTTTCTCGAAGGACAATCAAACATTCGCATTGGTGGGGAATATATGCACGTTGAAGGCTTGGTTTTTCGCAATGGGCACACACCTTCGGGTTCAGTCATTGCATTTCGTAAAGATAAAGAAATGCTTTGCAATAATTGTCGTGTAACTGAATGTGTCATAGAAGATTACAACCCTTCTGAAAGATTTGACTCAGATTACTGGGTAGAAATTTATGGTAAAAACAACCGCTTTGACCATAATTATTTGGTCGGTAAGCGCAATCGTGGAGTTACCTTGGCTGTACGTCTCAAAACCGAAGCAGACCGTGAGAATTACCACCAAATTGATCATAATTACTTTGGCTACCGCCCTATTTTAGGCTCAAATGGAGGCGAAACCCTCCGTGTTGGTACCAGCCACTATTCGCTGAGCAATTCTAATACAATTGTTGAATACAATTACTTTGAACATTGCAACGGCGAGTTAGAAATTATCTCCAGCAAATCCTGCCAAAATACCTTTCGCAATAATACATTCTACGAGTCTCAGGGAACACTCACTATGCGACACGGCAATGAAACACTTGTCGAAAACAACTACTTTTTTGCCAATCGAAAAGCCAATACAGGAGGTATTCGCATTATCAATGAGTCGCAAACTGTCCGCAATAATTACCTCCAAGGGATTACAGGACATCGCTTTCGTGGAACTTTAGTTGTAATGAATGGAGTCCCCAATTCGCCTTTGAATCGCTATTTTCAAGTTAAAAATTCAGAAACATCAAACAACCTCATCATCGACTGTGATCACATTCAACTTTGTGCCGGCAGCGATGAAGAAAGAAGTGCAACTCCAATAGATACTAAAATAACCAGCAACATCTTTTACAACACAAAAAAAGATGATGTATTTACGGTCTATGACGACATTAGTGGAATTGAATTTGAGGAAAATGTGGTCAGCCCCAATATTGCTTTCCCCAAAAATAAAGGAAAAGAACTCGAAAAAGGTTTTACCGCCAAAACCATAAAATTTATCGAAAAAGACGGCGTGAAACGCAGTAAATCTCACCCCAATATCGGTCCCGACCAAAGCAAACCTATTCCCGGAAGGGAGAATACAGGGGTGTCATGGTATCCGAAAAAAGACTACCAAATACGTTTTGGAACAGGTAAGGTCATTGAAGTACCGCATGGCGAAAATGCTATTTTTAATGCAGTCAAAAAATCTAAGCCCGGCGACATTATTCGCTTGACGGAATCGGGTAATTATTTTGAAGGAAAAGCAATTACAATCCCACATACTATAACAATTGAAGCTGCGCCAAATCTTACTAAAAGACCAGAAATTACATTTGAACGAACATCTTTATTTAATCTCGAAAACGGCGGTTCTCTCACGCTCGAAGGTATCAATTTTTCGGGTAGAAATTGTGGCGATTATTCAGGAAATTCAATCGTTTGCACGAGTCGCTATTCGATGATTAATAATTATAAATTGATGATTCGTAATTGTGATTTTAATGACTTGGATGTGAATCATAGTTTTAATGTGCTGAAGGTTTATAAAAATACTTTTGCAGATTCTATTTTAGTGGAAAATTGCCGTTTTAATAACATCACCGGACACGTATTTAATTTGGATAAAGAAATTGACGATAGAGGTATTTATAATGTTGAAAATATGGTGATTCGAGATTGTACTTTCAAAGATATTGGCGGCGTAGCACTAAGCCTTTATCGTGGCGGACGGGACGAAAGCACTTTCGGGCCTATCCTTGATTTACACAATACGAGTTTTGATAACGTAGGTCATGATAAACGTAATAAATACCAAGCAACTATGAATCTACACGGCGTACAAATCGCAGATATGCGCAAGCTCGAATTTAAGGATAGTAAAAAAATCAACTTGCATTTAATTGTAGGCGAACCAATTATAGAATTCAGAGACGTTTTATTGAAAAATAATGAAGATATCGTTAGTAATGACGATGCTTTTCAGCAAATAAATGTCACACGAGAATAAGAATATACTATTTTTACAATAAAAGACATTCACAACGTACAACATGGAAATCAAAGCAACTAAAGAATTCTTCTTCAAAGAAGATACCCCTTGGGAAAAAGTCGCTGAGGGGCTAGAAAGGCAAATTCACGGCTATGACGGCAAAATTATGATAGTCGTCGCGAAATTTGACAAAGGAGCGATTGGGCAAATGCACAATCACTATCATTCACAAGTCACCTACGTGGAAAGTGGCGAATTTGAAATGACAATTGGCGAGGAAGTCAAGACCATAAAGGGAGGAGACTCCTTCTACATTCCGCCTTATGTGATGCATGGCTGTGTATGCACTAAGCCGGGGTCATTGATAGACGTATTTAGTCCTGCGCGTGAGGATATTTTGGCGGATGCTGGACACATTAAGGAGTATCGGAATACAAACGCAACATTATGACTATAAAAGGATTACGCTGGTGGGTCATTGCATTGATTGCACTGGCTACGGTTATTAATTATATCGATAGACAATCTTTATCGGTGCTGTGGCCCGATATTGCAATGGATTTATATCCTGATAAAGATGCCGACCAAAGAAAGGAAATTTATGGCTGGATTTTATCCGTTTTTATTTTTTCTTATGCTTTTGGTCAAGCCATTTTTGGTAAGATTTTTGACTGGGTAGGTACACGATTAGGCTTTGCTTTATCCATAGGATTTTGGTCGATTGCGACCATACTGCACGCTTTTGCAAAAGGCTTTTTAAGTTTTGCTATTTTCAGGGCTATTTTAGGGGTGGCAGAGGCAGGAAACTGGCCCGGTGCTGCCAAGGGAAATGCAGAATGGTTTCCGACCAAAGAAAGGGCATTTGCACAAGGTTTATTTAATTCAGGTGCGGCAGTTGGGGGAATTATTTCGATTCCTTTAATAGCTTTTATGACCATTTATTTTAGTTGGCAAATGATTTTTGTGACCATCGGTGTCTTGGGTTTTTTATGGTTAATTCCTTGGATGATATTTGTAAAAGGTCCGCCAAAAACACATCCTAATATCACCGAAAGTGAAAAAGAATATATTTTATCTGGTCAACTTAACCGAGATACTGACCAAGATGGAGACGACGACGGCTACAATCCGAGTACCGGAAAACTACTTTCACATAAAGAAAGTTGGGGAGTCATCATTTCTTCGGCAGCGATTGACCCGATTTGGTGGCTGTTTATTGGTTGGATTCCGATATATCTAAATGAGGTTTATGGGATGGATGTAAAACAAATAGGTATTTACGGATGGGTGCCTTATGTCGGGGCAATGTTTGGGGCTTGGTTTGGTGGTTTATTAGCTCAAAATAGATTAGGCGCAGGATGGAATGTAGATAAAACCCGTAAAATGGTAATTACATTAGGTTGTTTAATCATGTTACCTTCATTTTATGCTTTAGCCAATCCCGGCGCACCTGTAAATGCCGTAATTATCATGGCAATCATACTGTTTGGTTTCCAAACTGCCATAGGAAATGTACAGACACTACCGAGCGATTTTTATAGTGGAAAAACAGTAGGAACGCTTGCAGGATTTGCAGGAATGGCAGCAAAATTAAGTGCTTTTGGACTAACACTTTTAGTGCCGTGGTTGACAAAAGGTGGAAATTATACGCCAGCATTTGTCATTGGTGCGGCATTGGCTTTGATTGCAATGGCTGCCGTTTGGATCTTATGTCCGAGAATTGAAGCATTAAAGCCGAAAGTTCGGTAATGATTGATTATTTATTTAAATTTATAAACAAATAATTCCTTTAGAAGCTGATAGCTTCTTAAAGTATAAAACACAATTTCACACAAATATTAAACAAGCTTAAAATGAGTTCAAACGGAAAAATAGCCCTGGTTACAGGTGCGACACGTGGAATAGGCTTCCAATCAGCAAAAAAATTAGGTCAGGATGGCTTTACAGTAATTCTGAACGGACTTGATGACGATGCAGGAGCTGAAAAACAAAAAGAATTAACCGCCGAAGGTATTACAGCCGAATATTACGGGTTCGATGTTACCAATGAAGAGAAAGTAACAGAAAACGTTAATAAAATTGGCGAGAAATACGGAAAAATTGATGTCGTAGTCAACAATGCGGGGGGACTAGGTGGTCGTTCACGTTTTGAAGTAATGACCACAGAGTTTTATAGAAAAGTAATGGCTTTAAATCTGGATTCAGTATTCTTTGTTTCCAGAGCTGCTATTCCTTTCCTTAAAAAAGGAGATCACCCTACTATCATAAATTTCACCTCAAATGCCGCCTGGAATGCAGGCGGGCCGGGTGCCGGAATTTATGGTACATCAAAGGCAGGCGTACATGCTATTACAAGAGCATTAGCCAAAGATCTGGCACCAGACGGTATTAGAGTAAACGCCGTATCGCCTGGAACAATCGATACAGATTTTCACAAACAAATTAAATCTACTAAACCAGAGGTGTTTGCTTCGTGGGCAAATAATATTATGCTGGGAAGGCTGGGACAACCTGAAGATATAGCTACCGTAGTTGCATTTCTTGCCAGTGAAGGCGCTGCTTTTATAACAGCTGAAACCATACAAATTGGTGGTGGACAAGCATTAGGAATCTAAAAAGTATATTGGTGAGTAGTTGAGTAGGGAGTTTGCAAAATAAAACTACTCCCCTACCTAACTACTCACTCACTCTCAATCAGTAAGCAAAATGAAAAAAGTTGTTACTTTCGGTGAAATTATGTTAAGACTGGCTCCTCCCGGATGGCTTCGGTTCTCACAAGCCAGTAGCTTCAACGTTATTTATGGCGGAGGAGAATCCAATGTCGCTGTTTCACTTGCCAATTACGGCATCCCTGTCGATTTTGTC
Organism: Saprospiraceae bacterium; assembly: GCA_020627965.1. Lineage (GTDB taxonomy): Bacteria > Bacteroidota > Bacteroidia > Chitinophagales > Saprospiraceae > JAHDEO01. The sequence goes on from JAHDFX010000008.1 coordinate 51,692, forward strand.
ACTCGTCTTCCTGAAAATGATATAGGAGACTGTGCTTTAATGGAAATGCGAAAGCGTGGTGTTGGTACGCAGCATATTATCAGAGGCGGCGAAAGATTAGGCATTTATTTCCTGGAAACAGGTGCTGTAGCCAGGGGTTCTAAAGTCGTTTATGATCGGGCTCACTCAGCTATTTCTACTATTGAACGAGGTATGATCGATTGGGAAACAGTGTTCAAGGATGTAGGTTGGTTTCATTGGACGGGCATAACACCGGCTATTTCTCAGGGTGCCGCGGATGCTTGTCTGGAAGCCATACAGACTGCCAACAAAATGGGTGTTACCGTATCTACAGACCTGAATTACAGGAAAAAATTATGGAAATACGGTAAGACACCTGCTGAAATAATGCCTGAGCTGGTTGCCGGATGCGATATTATTCTCGGAAACGAAGAAGATGCTGAGAAACATTTTGATATTCATCCCGAAGATGTAGATGTAACTCAGGGTGGTTCAGTGAAAGCAGATGCCTATCGTTCTGTTTGTGAGCAACTCATGAAAAAATTTCCAAGAGCGAAGAAAGTCATTGTTACATTAAGAGGTTCGATCAGTGCATCTCACAATTCATGGTCGGGTGTTCTCTATGATGGCAATCAGTTGTTCCATACCAATACTTATCAGATCACACATATTGTTGATCGGGTTGGTGGTGGCGACAGCTTTATGGCTGGATTGATCTATGGTTTGCTTCATTATCAAAATGACCAGCAAGCCTTAGATTTTGCTGTAGCAGCCTCTTGTCTGAAACATACCATTTATGGCGATGCCAATCTTGTAACTACTGCGGAGGTTGAGAAATTGATGCAGGGGGATGCGAGTGGGCGTGTCAGTCGATAAATTTATACAAAAAATTATATAACACTTAGACATTAGACTTTATTCTGAAATATTTCAGAATAAAGTCTATTAGTACATTGTAAACATATCATGGCGAAATTTACAAGAATTGAGGTTTTTCAAACGATGAAAGATACTGGTCTGGTGCCGCTATTTTTCAATTCAGATATAGCCGTAGCAAAAGCATTAGCTACTGCCTGTTATAAAGGAGGCGCAAGAGTGCTTGAATTTACCCATAGAGGAGATTTTGCTCATGAAGTATTTTCCGAGCTCAGTCATTATTGCAAAAATGAACTACCAGAAATGATGCTTGGTGTTGGTTCTGTAACTGACGCTGCCTCTGCTTCCCTCTATATGAGTATGGGAGCCAACTTCATAGTAACACCTGTGTTTCGGGAAGATATTGCCCGTGTTTGTAACCGTCGAAAAGTCTTATGGTCACCTGGCTGTGGTTCGCTCACAGAGATATGTCAGGCAGAAGAAATGGGCTGTGAATTGGTCAAATTATTCCCTGGCGGTATATATGGTCCAGGTTTTATAAAAGCAGTGAAAGCTCCTCAACCCTGGACTCGTATTATGCCGACGGGCGGCGTTTCACTTACAAATTTAGAAGACTGGTTTAAAGCTGGTGCCACTTGCGTGGGAATGGGTTCCAAACTTTTTACAAAGGAAGTTGTGCAAGATAAAAATTATGCACAATTAGAAACAAACACTCGGCAGGCGCTGCACAAAATTCAACAAATTCGGCAATAATAAGCCCCTACAAAGAAGCTATATTTTTACCAAGAATCAATACCCCTCTATCAATATCAGAATCCGAGAGATCAGCATCTTCATTTACTAAATCAGGAATGCCTTGATAACTATTTGCAGCTACTATTGGTATTTTTACTTTTTCTGGAAAATATCCAAATCTAACAACACTTACAGGCACCGCTGAAGCCAATTCTTGAATAAAATCATCAAAGATTGGTGTACGATATGGAAGATGATTGTAATCCATCAAGTCCATGTCTACATTGACTAGGTTGAGCTCTGTATAGGGTCTTATTCTTAAGTCTGTTTGGGTAAGGGTCTGTGTTTCATTGCCGGTCGTTATCGTTCTTTTGTGCTGGGCCTGACTCCACAAGATCATTAATTTTATGGTGGAATTCATTTCGATACTACAAAGAGTTCTTCTTAAAATTAGGTTTCTGCGGCTTTCCACTTCACAAATTTTTTTCCATAATTGGGCATAACGTCCAGTATGACACGACCATGCAAGCGTTTAGCAGCATGTGCGTGTACGCCCTGTTCACTTCTCGCCTTCTTTTCTTTTTTTAATTTTGTCTATTATTTTGTTGACTTCTGCAATAGGTAAATTCACAATTTTTGAAATTACATCGGGTGGTATATTTTCTTCCATACACCTTTCAATAGCTTCTTCTTTTTCTTTAATTTTGCCTTCGATTTTGCCTTC
>JAHDFX010000204.1 GCA_020627965.1 Saprospiraceae bacterium
AACGAATCACGAATCAACGAATCAACGAATCAACGAATCACGAATCACGAATCAAAAAGTCTCGCTTCTCTCAGTGAACAAAGCGAACGGTCTTTCTTAGAATGATGAAAAAATACTTCGGACCAAGCACACTGGTTGCAGCAGCATTTATAGGGCCAGGCACTTTAACAACCTGTACTCTGGCAGGTGTAAAAACCGGCTATACCATGCTTTGGGCAATGCTTTTCTCTATTATTGCAACACTCGTTTTGCAGGAAATGGCTGCTCGTCTCGGCTTTGTCACACAATCGGGGTTAGGAGAAGCCATCAATAAGCAATTTGCAAAAGGGGCAGGGCGTTATTTGGTATTTTTTTTGGTTATTGGTGCTATTTTGGTGGGCAATGCAGCCTATGAAGCAGGAAATATTTCAGGCGGAATACTTGGTTTGGAATTGATGGTTGGTCAATGGGAAATATGGCCATTAATTTTAGGAGGGATTAGCTTTGCATTACTCTATTTTGGCAAATATAAACTCATAGAACGAACATTGATCGTATTGGTGATTCTCATGAGTATTTGTTTTTTGCTTACCGCAATATTGGTTAAACCAGATTTATCAGCTGTCTTTAAAGGCTTTGTTCCGGGGGGCTTCAATGAGCATTTTATATTGATTACCGGCTTGATCGGAACGACTGTTGTGCCTTATAATCTGTTCTTACATGCTTCCACAATTTCTAAAAAATGGGATGAAACATCAACTTTAAAAGATATTAGAATTGAAAATGCTGTAGCTATTATTCTGGGTGGGATGATCTCTATGTTGATTATTATAACAGCAGCAGCCACACAAGGACAAGTAGAGTCGATCAGCACTGCAAAAGACCTGGCTATCCAATTAAATCCTCTCCTCGGCTCGGCGGCCAAATGGTGTATGGGCATCGGACTTTTAGCTGCCGGACTCAGTTCCACACTGACAGCTCCCATTGCAGCAGCCTATGCAGCACAAGGTTTGTTTGGCTGGAAAAAAGACGAAAAAGACTTTCGCTACAGAGCTGTTTGGATGTTGATTTTAGTTATTGGTGTGCTTGTCGCAATGACAGGAATAAAGCCTATTTTAATTATCCAATTTGCTCAGGTTGCTAATGGATTATTATTGCCGTTCATAGCTGTTTATCTACTCTACATTGCCAATTCAAAAAAAATACTGGGACAATACACCAATAAAATATGGACAAACACCTTGGGGGTAATGGTCATTCTTGTTACCGTATTATTATTGGTCAAAACACTCTATAAGCTAATAGGCGGATTTTGATTTTTTACCCAAAAACAGTATTTTGTAATATTATAATAAAATTTTGTCTTGCTAGATTCAACCACACTCATAAAACAAACTGGCGAAGAAGTCATCAGCGACTTTGCCTTAGAACAACAACAAATTCCTGAATCAGAGGAAGAGTTGTTGGATATGGTCAGTGATGTGGTGGGGTATCTAATTGAAAAGAGATTGGAGTATTTGATGCAGGTTTTATACCGTCTTGATGTAGATGAAAAATTGATGAGACAGGCATTTGCACCAGATAACTCCGAACCCGTCAATATTAGTTTGGCTAAAGCTATTATAGACCGCCAGAAGAAAAAAATTTTAACCAAAGAAGAATATCGTCCTGCCCAACCTAGAGACTGGTTTGATTTTTGACGATCAACTTTAACTTATTTTAAGATGTTTTTAACAAAATAACGTACTATTGCAGTTAACAAATGAACGAGCGGGTTCGTTTATGCAACAATACTCTGTATTGGTTTTGGAGACTTGATGTTCAAGCCAATGCGAAGCATTATCGAATCAACATAATAAATACAATATGAAAAAACTAATGTTTTTATGCCTGCTGGTAATGACGCTGGCAAGTTGCAAAAAAGCCATTTACGAACGCAACTGCTGCGAACAAAATGGATTATTCGAACTATTTTTTGGCGGTTATATCACTATGCCCAATGCCTTCACGCCTGACGGAGATACAGTAGATGATGTCTTTGAACCGCTTGAGTTTGGAATTGTTGAATACACATTAAAAATCGTTACAGAAGACGAAACCGTTTTTGAAGAAACCAATCAGGGATGGGATGGCAGAGTGGATGGCGAAATAAAAGAAGGCATCTATGGTTTTGTGATTGACATCCTGACTGATAAAGGCGATTATTTCACCTACAGAGGGCAAGTCTGTTCTATTCCAAACCCTTCTGATGCCTGCTTGGATCAAGGCGATAACTGTATATTTGCTAGTCAGTTTGTACCAGATGGTGGAGACACTGGAGGTGAATATGATGGCGAAACCACACCTAGCCCGGTTTTTTGTGTAGAGTAACTCAAGTTGCGGATAACGAAACTTAGTCGATGGTTCATGGTTGTTTTTTAGTTCATATTTTGCAGCGCAAAATGCGTGCATAATTAACATGAACTGGAGTACTTTTTACTTCAACTATGGACTATCGACCATCGACTATGGATATTTCTTGCCACTTTCAAAATTCGGGATGATTTATGTTTCTTTTTTAAGGTTTTTTGCTCGTATCTTACACCAATATGAATTACCTCACTGTAGAGAATGTCAGTAAATCATTTGGAGAAAATATTCTCTTTGAAAATCTATCCTTTCATATTGATAAAGGGCAGAAGGTGGCTTTTGTTGCCCGAAACGGAACAGGAAAATCTACTTTACTCAAGATTATTATTGGCGACGAATCACCAGAAGGCGAACATGCGAAGCTCAAGGTGCACAAAGATGTTAAGCTTGGTTATTTAGATCAGTCGCCCGAATTAGACGAAAGTCTTACCGTACTGGAATGTGTATTGGATACTGAAAATGATACACTAAATGCCATTCGTCGTTACGAAATGTGCTTATTGCAGCCCGACAAACCAGAAGCTTTGCAAAAAGCACTGGAAAAAATGGACGAACTCAAAGCCTGGGATTACGAAGTTAAAATCAAACAAATCCTCTCCAAACTCAATATCACTAATCTGGATCAGCGCATAGGAACACTCTCAGGAGGACAACAGAAGCGGGTGGCAATGGCGAGAATACTCATAGATGAACCCGATTTCCTGATATTGGATGAACCTACTAACCATCTGGACCTGGAGATGATCGAATGGCTGGAAGGTTATCTGGATAAAACGAAGATAACCCTGCTCATGGTCACGCACGACCGCTATTTTCTGGAAAGAGTTTGTAATACTATTATCGAATTGGATGAGGGGCAGTTATATCGTTATCGAGGTAATTATTCTCATTTTTTAATAAAAAAACAAGAACGACGAGAACACCAAATACGCGAAGTTACTCGTGCCAGGAGCCTGATGCGAGGCGAACTGGATTGGATGCGTCGACAACCCAAAGCCCGTGAAACCAAAGGTAAAGCCCGTATTGATGCTTTCTATGAGTTACAGGCGAAAGCGAATCAGAATATCAAGGAGGAGCGTATGCAGATGGAGATCAAAACTACCCGTATGGGCAGTAAAATTCTCGAATTGCACAATGTTTCCAAGGGCTATGAAAACCTGAAGTTGATCGAAAAATTTGATTATAAATTTAAAAAGAACGATAAAGTTGGAATAGTTGGTAAAAATGGTGCAGGTAAATCTACTTTGCTCAATCTATTGTTACAATTAGAAAAACCGGATGGCGGCAAAATTGTAAAAGGAGATACCGTACAGTTTGGTTATTATTCTCAGGACGGTATTCAGTTGAACGAACAGAAAAAAGTCATTGAGGTCGTGCGGGATATAGCCGAATATATTCCATTGGAAGGTAAGGGAAGAAACCTGACCGCCTCTATGCTGCTAGAGCATTTTTTGTTTCCCAGAGATCAGCACTACTCCTATGTACATAAGCTCAGTGGCGGAGAAAGAAGAAGACTATATTTGTTAACTATTTTAATGAAGAACCCCAATTTTCTGATATTGGATGAGCCGACCAATGATCTTGACATTCTTACGCTCAATGTATTGGAAGAGTTTTTAATGGACTTTAAAGGCTGCCTGGTCATTGTGTCGCATGATCGTTATTTTATGGATAAACTAGTCGAGCATGTCTTTGCTTTTGAAGGCGATGGGCTTATTCGTGATTTTCCTGGCAACTATTCCGATTATAGAGAAAAGAAAGAAAAAGAAATAGAGGAAACGCCTAAAGCAGCAGCAGTTCAGGCGACAAAAAAAGAGACAGGAGAGGCACCCGCAGATGGAGAGCGGAAAATAAGCAGAGAGGAACGAAAAGCCCTAAACAGGCTAGAAAGTCAAATCAAGAAACTGGAAACAAAAAAGACAGAACTCAGTGCTAAATTTGCTGATCCAAACCTCGATCCTGCCGATATTCCGGCATTAGCCAAAGAACTCGAAGAAATTAAAAGTCAAATAGAAGTGAAAGAAGAAGAGTGGATGGAAATGGTAGAAGAACTGGAGGGATAGTAAGGAATACTTATGGGAAGAAAAACAACACTACGAATAGAAACCAAGCGATTGGTTTTATGTACGCTTGGTGCCAAACATGCTAAAACTGTGTTGGATTATCATAAGCGTAATAAAGAGTTTTTTCGTCCCTGGTTGCCTAGTTATAATCTGCATTATTTTACAGAAGATTTTCACCGTCTATGGTTGAAACGTGATGAAGAAAGAATGAAAGTAGGGCAGGGGGTGAGGTTCTATTTGTTCGACATTGAAGACTTCAGGCAGGAGCGTATCATTGGAGATATATCAGCTACAAATGTCATTCGGGGTGTTTTGCAATCCTGTTTTTTAGGCTATAAAATGGACGAACAGAAAAATGGGAAAGGGCTGATGACAGAAGCCCTGGCACATACGACAAAATACTTGTTTGAAGACATGAACTTACATCGTGTAGAAGCGCATATTATGCTACGCAATCTGGCTTCTCAACGTGTAGTAGAAAAGCTCGGTTTTGACCAGGAAGGAAAAGCAAAAGCTTACCTGAAAATCAATGGAAAATGGGAAGATCATTATCGTTATGGGCTTGTAAATCGCAACTATCGGGAGTGAAAAATTGTTTTCTACCTTTGCTGATAAACAATAAAAAAATATGAAGCAATCTCTCAAACTTGGTACAATCAGTCGTGTGCCAGTCTATGTACACTGGTCTTTCTCGCTCATCATTGCTTATCTGATATATGAGGGCTGGAGTGAAGGGCAAGATGCCGTAGGTATTGCATGGATGATCGGTTTCGTACTGGTTATTTTTGTCTGTGTCTTTCTGCATGAACTCGGACATGTATTTGCTGCCCGGCGTTATGGCATTGGTACCGAAGATATTACCATACTACCTATCGGTGGTTTAGCCCGGCTACAGGGAATGCCCAAAAAGCCACTTCAGGAGATGGTAGTGGCGATTATGGGGCCAATGGTCAATGTTATTATAGCTATCCTGCTGGTATTGTTTTTCTGGTTGACACCTTATTCTTTTGTCGGACTGGAAGAGCTAGCCTTGTCAGGAGAGATCAATGCCAGTAATTTCCTGTCTCTTTTAATTATTGCCAATATTGTTTTGGTTGTTTTTAATTGTATTCCAGCCTTCCCAATGGACGGAGGACGAGTATTTCGCGCTTTGCTGGCTATTCCTTTTAGTCGGGTATTGGCTACACGTATAGCTTCTTTGGTCGGACAGGCTTTTGCTATTGGTTTCGTCGTATTTTATTTTATGAATACCGGAGAGAGTCCTTTTATCCTACTCATTGCATTGTTTATATTTTTTGCTGCCGGGAATGAATACCGTATGGTCAAGGCAGATCATGTATTGAATAATCGAACAGTGGGCGATGTAATGCAGACAAATCCTGCCATATTATCTGCCGAGACGCCACTTAGAGATGTTAAAGACACCATTAAGAAAAATACCAATGAATTTTATCTGGTCGACAGCAGGGTGTCTGACTATGAACGGGATATTATAGGTATTACCAGTAAAAAGATCATACTCAAAGCACTTCAGTCGGTCAAAGACCTGGTTACAATAGGCGCTGTTGTCAATCCTGAATTATATCGCCTGGAGCCAGGGGATGGCTTGAAAAAAGTTTACATCAGAATGTTGCAGACTCGTGTACTCGCCATGCCTGTATATGAAGATAATAACCTGGTCGGGCTGATCGATTTCTACCAAATCAGAAAGTTATTGAGGGGGCGGATTTTTTGATAGTACTTACAATAAGGGCGTTGGAGAATTCAAGACCACTAGATGTAAAGGATACACACAAAAAGTGACTAGATGTAAACATATGACAAGACTGGCAAATGCTTATTGTTATCAACATACCAGTAAAAACAGTAGTTCTCGCTCTTCTTATCAATCAGGTAGTTCATATCCTTCAAGTTCGACTTGTGGAGCCCAAACCCAATCGGGAGGATACTGCAAAAGAAAGGTGAAAGGAGGCGGGAAATGCTATCAACATAAACAATAAAGCTATGAAAAAGATCCTCATCATCGGCGGCACCCAATTCGTAGGGCGCAATCTAGTCGAACAACTATTAGCAGTAGAAAAATACGAGATTACCCTCTTCAATCGTGGAAAAACCAATCCCGACCTCTTCCCTGAAGCCAGGCGTATTATTGGCGACAGATATACGGAAGACCTCTATAAAGCTGCCGAGCAAGACTGGGATTGTATCATCGATATTTCCTGTTATTACCCGAATACGCTAGAAGAATTTGTGCCACGATTAAAAGGAAAAGTCGGACGTTATATTTTTGTTTCTACTGGTAGCGTATACGATTTGACGACGGGAAATTTAGATGGATTTATGACCGAAGATTTTCCGAGATATTCTTCTTACACTGAAGCGGATAGAATAGATGATACCGCTGCGACTTACGGAAAGCGTAAAACAGCCTGCGAAGATATTCTACTAAGTCAGGATTGGTTGGATGCCATTATACTTCGTCCGGCTTTGATTGTTGGGCATCATGACCATACTCAACGTTTGTATTACTGGTTTCATAAAGTGAAAACTCAGGATACTTTTATCCTACCTAATGATGGAAAAGACCTCATCTCCTATACTGATGTACTGGATTTTTCAAAAATGATGATTCAAGCCATTGAAATAAAGAATAAGTACCAGGTTTACAATGCGACGAGTTATGCTGCTTCATTGGGAGACTTTGTGAGATTGGCAGCAAAACATTTGAATAAAGACTTAAAATACATCAACGCAAGCCCAGCTTTCATAGAAGAACATAAGATCGCTATCTGGACAGAGTTTCCACTGTGGGTAGAAGGTAATTTCTTTACAAAAGACAGTTCCAGATTGCAAAAGGATTTTGATTTTAGCTTTAGCACCATAGAACAAACGACAGAACGATTAATGGATTATTATGCTAACTACGTAAATTGGGAAAGTCCGAGACAAAGCAAATATGGAAAAATGTCTATGACACCTGAGCGTGAGATTGACTTGATGAAATTGCTTACTAAATAGATATAGTGAGAAAACAAATAAAGTTTACAATATTACCAGCCTTTGACAAAGTACACAAAGTATTGGGAGAAGGTAATTTTGTACTCACAATGAGTGAAGGTAAATTTGGTAAAGGTGACCACGTTGCTTACTACGACTTATTCCGACTAGAGAATGGACAGGTTGTCGAGCATTGGGATGTTATAGAGCCCATTCCAGCAAAAGAAAACTGGAAAAACAACAATGGTAAGTTTTAAAGATTGCTATGATTATTTATTTAATACAGTGTAACAAAAGTAGTTTTTAGTTTTGTTACACTGTATTAAAACACGTTCTTATTATTCACACTCGCAGTCGTCATTAACAACACCTTCTATTCTATTTTCCTGATAACAGAAATCACCAATATTGGCACGAAGTCGGCGACAATCAAAACGCTCATGAGAATATTCTGAGCAATTGGTATAAGCCTCAAGTAATTCAAAATCGTCATTAACGGTCATGAGACTACCATCTTCAAATTCTAACTCTAAAGGATATTGAAAACGAGGTCTTTGGTCAATGTTTGGATTGTCAGCGTACCATGATCTTAAATTACTACTCAGCTCTCTTCTGTCATTTCCCGTGATAATTGTACTGTCAGACATGACCATATTGACAGGGAATACAATGCGGAAACACTCTTCACGATCACATCCGCCTTCACCGCGTCTGCGCTCACGTTCTCTAAGTTCTTTTCCTTTTAGGTTGAAATATACATAAGAAAGTTCACCGACCATAACACCTGTTCCGCGACGCATACTGACTTCATATCCTAAGTCAGGAGCCAACTGGACACTTGCCGCATAGCTTTCTGTATAATCTCTCTGTAATAAGTCTCTCGCATGTTCTGGTAATTCTTCATAAGTAAGGGTTTGTTTGTCTGTAGCCTGTTGTATAGCATCAATTAATTCTGAATTAGAAAAACGCTCTTTATCGCAAGATGAAAAAGCACATATTGCCAATAAGGCTAAACTCAAAAATCTTAATTTCATATTTAGTAAAATCTAATGGTGTAAATTAGAAACGATAATTCAAACCTATTTTCAAAGTGGTACCTGTCTTTGAAGCGTTTGAAAACTCAGTTTCTCTTTGATTAATAAAATCGTAATTATAATTCAAGGCTGTCTGGGCATACCAACGTTCTTTTAATTGATAGCCTAGCTCAAAACCTGTATAAGTACTCATAAATTGTTTGCCTGGAATTCTGGAAGACCTTACACGATCCCGGTCAACAGGAATTTCTTCACCTCTTGCCCTCACTGTTGTCCTGAAAGAGTAATCTCGGAAGCTAACATTATTCCACTGCACTCCTCCTTGTAAGGCAAACCGCCACTTGTTATTTTCATGTATATATGCTATGCCTAGTGGTATTTGTAAACGCCTATGTGAAAGGTTATCATCTACACTCACTTCCAGCAAATCGCCATCATTCAGCCCTTGCCCAGGGTCAAAAGCAATATTAAATGTGCTATTAATATCCGAGTAAGCTGTGCTGGTTCTTAAAGCCAGTTCATTCTCTATACTTCCATCAGGACGCGACATCTCATTGCTAGGATCATAGGCAAGTCCCAGGTCAAATGTCTGCTTTATTCTGATATAGGTGTTTTGTATTCCTGAACGTATCCACCAGTTTTTCCCCAGATTGTAGCCTGCATTGATGCCATGTCCATGCGCCACAAGTCGGTTATCCTGAACACGCTCAGAAGCCGGTCTTTGTCGTTCAAATGAACGCTCTATAGGCATTTTTACACCACGCAATGCATAGCTATAGCCCAATTCAAATTTTTTCTTTTTTAATGGACTTACCGTTGACAATATTGGCGTGGCTACCTCAAAATTAGGGAGTGTCTTTTCTTTTTGCACCAGTAAGCCCGACTGAATAGCGGATAAGTTAAATGCAGATTCCTTTGACCTGGATTTTGTTGTCTGGTCAGACTCAATAAGCGCTATATTTGCTGCTTTCAGCAAATCAATTTCATTTTTTAAATGACTAAAAATCGATTCATAATTACTGATGTTTTTTTGCCATTCTTCCCGGTGATTTTCAGTCTGTATAATTGATGATCTTTGTTTTTGTAAAAGTTGATCCTTATAAGTGTTGTCCTCGATAATGTTTTGATAATCAGATGTTAATTGTTTGTTTTGAGTTTTTAATTCCTCAATTTTGTTTACCTGTATTTCAGTCGTCCTCTGTGTTTCTTTTTGAATATTTTCAATTTGTTTTTGTTGGTCTTGTAAAGCTGTTTCAGCTTCATTCAGTTTTTGATTAAGCGTATAAATATACCAACTGATCAATCCTGTTGCCAGCAATAAAAGCACTAATCCTATCCATTTCATATAGACAAACCCAGCGGTATCTTCAGTATGAATATGTTCAAAAACAGCATCACGAACGGACTCCTCAGGTCTGTCCCAGCCTTCTCCCAAACCTTCTGAACTATTGAGTTTGTTCCTGAAAAAATGGGCTAAATTATTGTCATTGTTCTCCATATATTCATTTTACAATAGCAAGGTCAACTTATGCTGCAATGCTTTTTTAGCTTTCGATAATTGTGATTTTGAAGTTCCTACAGATATATTCAATGTCTCTGCAATTTCTTTATGCGAATAACCTTCTATTTCATACATATTAAATACGACTCGATAACCTAAGGGCAATTGCTGGATCAATTCTGTCAACTCCTTTGCTGTAATCCGTTCTATAATATGGCTCGACCAGTCCAATTCCTGCCCGGCTTCCGCCAAATCTTCAAAGGATGATTGCCACTGGCTTTTCTTCAAGTATTTCAAAGCTTCATTAATCAATACTCGGCTCGACCAGCTTTTAAAAGCACCTTTATCAATATCAAATTTTTTCAGATTTTGAAATATCTTCACAACACCCTCCTGAAAAATATCCTGTGCATCCGATCTATTGCGACCATATCTTAGGCATAGACGAAACCAATACGACTCATATTTATCGTATAGCTGCTTACTTGCCAATTTATCTCTACCCAAAGTTTTTTTAATGAGTAGCTGGTCGTCTTTAGTCATAGAATTTGAATTACAAATGTGTTTCTATTCATGAATATCTCAATTAGGTGAAAAAGGTTGCCTGAAGAAATATTTTTTTGATAAATTTTTCAAAAAAATAGACTTTATTCATTTGTTCATCATTCTGAGGTTATTACAATCATCCTCCCCATTCTTCTCTATCGAGGCTACGATATTGAATAGCTTCCGCTAAATGTTCAATCAGAATTTTATCGCTTTTTTGCAAGTCAGCAATCGTCCGGGAAACTTTCAGAATACGATCATAAGCCCGTGCGGAGAGTTGTAATTTATTCATGGCGGTCTTAAGCAATAATCGCCCTGCCTGGTCAATTTCACAGACCTCACGAACCATCCGGCTCGGCATTTGAGCATTGCAATGAATGTTTTTCATGCCTTTAAAGCGTTCGTGCTGTATTTTTCGAGTTTCTATCACACGGGCAACGATGTCTATACTTTTCTCAGCCGGACGAATATCAGCCAATTCATCATAAGAAATGGGCGTTACTTCTACATGCAAATCTATCCTGTCCAGTAAAGGACCCGATATTTTATTCATATACTTCTTCACTGCTCCCGGTCCACATACACAATCTTTGTCAGGGTGGTTGTAATAACCACAAGGGCAGGGGTTTACAGCAGAGATCAGCGTGAAATTTGCATCATAATCAACAGATACTTTTGCTCTGGAAATAGTTACCCTCCGTTCCTCCATAGGCTGACGCAATACTTCCAATACTGTCCGTTTAAACTCCGGTAATTCATC
>JAHDFX010000205.1 GCA_020627965.1 Saprospiraceae bacterium
GAGGGGGCGGAGGGGGTGGACAAAGAGTAAAATTGACCAATATTCCACCCCCTTCCCCCCCTCCAAAGGCAGGGGTGATTCAGCATTTTAGCAAAAGTGTATAGCAACTTACAATTTTCCAACAAAGCTATGAAATGAATTGATTTTATAAAAAGCAAATATGTCAATATGTATGTAATAAGACAATTTTAAGCAAAGATGAAACACTTTAAGTGATTAAAAGTTACTATAATGCAGTTATGCTGAATAAACAATTCAATCTGAGTTTCATCCTTGTCATTATAGTAATGGCACAATTCTGCTGCACCTCTCTTTGGTTTGCAGGCAATGCTGTGATGACAGATCTGGTAATGAACTTTGATCTATCAAAAAACGCATTGGGGCATTTGACATCTGCTGTACAATTCGGCTTTATTACCGGAACACTCATTTTTGCTTTGCTGACCATTGCCGACAGGTTTTCTCCATCCTATGTATTTTTGATTTGTGCTTTGCTTGGTGGGCTATTCAATTTGGGAACAGTATGGGAACAGAACACCCTGATAAGTCTGTTGAGTTTGCGTTTTATGACTGGCTTTTGTCTCGCGGGCATCTATCCTGTAGGAATGAAAATTGCAGCAGACTATTTTCAGAAAGGCTTAGGAAAATCACTTGGTTTTTTGGTTGGTGCATTGGTTTTGGGAACAGCTTTCCCTCATTTATTGAAAGGCTTAACCATGACATTACCCTGGAAAGCAGTCTTACAAATCACCTCTTCGCTGGCAGTTATGGGCGGTTTGCTCATTGCTATTTTTGTGCCTAATGGGCCTTACCGAAAACCAAGCCAGAAGATCAATTTATCAGCATCATTTAAGGTTTTTAAAAATCCTGATTTTCGGGGAGCAGCCTTTGGCTACTTTGGACATATGTGGGAGTTGTACGCTTTTTGGGCATTCATTCCAGTTATTCTTAAGACTTATATTTCCATGCATGATGGAATACAAATTAATATTCCAGTTTGGTCTTTTATCATCATTGGTATTGGTGGGCTTTCCTGTGTATTAGGCGGTTACCTGTCAGAACATAAAGGAATCAAAGTGGTAGCAATATCTTCTTTGCTCATGTCTGGGCTTTGCTGCGTCTTATCCCCTTTTATATTTATGCTGGGGCTAAAATGGTGCTTTCTTATATTTCTTATTTTCTGGGGCATGGTGGTCATAGCAGATTCGCCTTTATTCTCTACTTTAGTGGCTCAAAATGCTCCGCCAGAATACAAAGGGACTGCACTCACAATAGTTACTTGTATAGGATTCGCCATTACAATTATTAGTATTCAGTTATTGAATTATCTGACTGAAGTATGGCAGGCAACTTATCTGTATCTTGTTCTGGCGGCAGGTCCTTTATTTGGATTGATAATGTTAGGAAAAACTGCGAAAGGCAGCCCCAAGTGATGCTGTAATATCACTGGCTATAAGCGCCTCTTCTCCTGCTTTTGCTGCGGCTATATCGCTAGCATAAGCATGTAAATATACACCCAGTAAAGCAGCTTCTACCGTGTAACTATCCAAAGCTCTGATTTGCCTTACAAAATATTTTAGAATAAAGTCTATTTCTCATCGCTTACATTAACCAAGACGACTTGTTTTTTGCTTACCGCCAATCTGGTGATATTATTCAAACCATATTCGCTGAAGTCGGCTACCTCTGTCCACTCATCATCCATGCCTAATTTAAAACGATATAACTTGCTTTTATTTGCCATGTAAAGTACATTATCTTCCGACCAGTAGAAGTCTTCACAGTCTGGAAGTGTAGCCACAACAGGGCGTATGGTAAAGTTGCCAGGATTAACAACTTTTATATACCAACCCTCACTATCATCTTTATGTACAAAAGCAAGGCTTCCTGATGGCGTTCTTTGCAGACAACGCCCTATGTTGGATCTGACTTTGCGGGTATCTCCTGTTGTACTGTTAACCAAAATAAGGGTATGTGGTTCACCTACGATAAACATGGCCACAACTTTCCGGTTTAACCATTCATAATAGCCTACTCCTTCGACATCCTCTGCTACTAGTTCTGCTTTTCCACCTTCGGCGGGGAGTTTCCAGAGTTGTTGTGTTTGATTGCTATCGGCAGAAACACGAACTACCGAAATAACACCCTCTTCAAATGTCTTCTTAGGCGAGTATTCACTTTCCAAAGTACCTGTGATGCGCGTTTGTTTCTTTTCTGCCAGATCAAATTTATAGATGTCTGTTTGTTGTTCATCACGCTGAGAAGTAATATATAAACTTCCATCTATAAACATAGGTTGATTATCGTATCCCGCTAAGTTATTACCAGTAATTAATCGTGGTTGCGTAAATGAATAATAATCCGTCGTTCTGGAAATATTCATATCGAATACATAAATATTACTGGCTGGTGCCTGTGCAAACAGACAAAAAGCGCATAGGCTCAATAAAATTGAAAGACTTGTTCTCATGTTCATTTGTTTTCTTAAAAATGAGGTGAAAGTAAAGATGAATTGCTTCAATTTCAAAGATACAATTTATCATTCTTTTGTCGGTCTATTAGATTTTCAAATATTAATCATGCAATTTTTGGTGTCACATTTCAGAGAGATGCCTCCAATTATCAGTTTTTTGTAAAAATATTATCCTCGCTACTATCTAAAATTACAATAGTGACAGAATCCATTAACGATCTTGTCACAATACATACAAACTATGCATCATGCATAAAACTTAAAATGCTTATCATTTATTATGGTTTTGCTCAATATTTATAATCTCCAATGTTCGACAAAACCTTATTTCACGATTACTAAAGTACATCTTATTCTCCCATTTACCCCCTGTTTAACACTATATTTCACAATCACATTTATACAATAAATAACTTTTAAAATTTTGATAACTAAGCTTTAATCCCCCTAAAAACAATCACATAATTAGTGGGCATAGAATATATTTTAACAAATTTATCACAGTAAAAAACATTATAATACGTTGTCACAACTATCCAAAACTAAAAACATATGGTGCATTGCTGAGGTAATATATTGCTCTCATATTTATTGTCCCAACACCAAATAATTATGCAATTAAACTTACAATTTTACTACGTTTTAATTCTTTTTACTCTATCAGCATTTACACTAAATGCACAGGTACATATATCTCCTTCTAATCAGGCAACAGGGGTAACCCCACCTGTAAATGTGGAGTGGATGAATGCTGGTTCAGCAAACATTGAAGTATATGTATGTACCGTTGATACAGATGCTCCAATGGGTAGTGTTGATCTTGATGGCTATGTACTTACCTCCGGGCCGACCTATCTTTCCAGTATACCAGATGATTTGTCTGGTATTACTTTTAATGCTATTACTGGTACATTATTCATGATCGTAAACGGTGCTACCACTATTTATGAAACAGACTTGAATGGGAATATACTTCGCAGTATTTTTCTGAGTGGTTTTGATGATACAGAGGGTATTGTTCATCTTTATGGTACACGTTATGCCGTGACCGAAGAAAGAAGAGGACGAATTACTTATATTGATATCGTTGGTAGTACCAGCACTATAAATTATAGTAGTGCAGATTACGTTCAACTTCCTGGCTCTTGGAATAATAATCAGGGTTTAGAAGGAATTGGTTATGATCCGGCAACTGATGAAATCCATACGATTAAGGAAAAAACACCTAAGGCGCATTATAATTTTACCACCCCAACTTCATTTCCATATGCTCCTTCATCAGTAAATCAACCTTGTGACTTATCTCTCGACCCATATGGCTTTGGCGATGTTTCGGGTATGCATCACATGGGAAGTAGCAGCACTTTTAGCCAACTAGAAGTGGATGACCATGTACTCATACTTAGTCATGAAAGTCGTGCTTTAATAGAAACCGATCCTGCCTGTGGCGAGATTAGTAGAATATCGCTTACATCCGGTGGTGCAAATGGAACAATAAATATGGCTATCCCCCAACCAGAAGGTATTACTATGGGCGATGATGGTACATTATATATTGTAGGTGAGCCTAATCATTTATACAAGTTTAATAATCCTGATTTAAATCTTAATCCTGTATCTCTGGGTGCTTTAGCTTACAGTGGCACTGGCACTGGTGGTACACATACGATCCCTTACAACAATCTCACTCCAGGCGAACAATACTGCTGGCGATTGAATAGTGGTAGCGGATGGACTAATTTCTGGTCTTTTAGATTGACTTCCGATAACCTGCCTCCTTCAGTTTTTCTGACTTCCCCTGCTGATGGAACAGTCTACAATTCATCGGGTTCTATTACTTTAAGTGCTTCTGCTTCAGATGCAGATGGAAATATCACTAGTGTAGAATTTTATGTGGATGGCGTACCTATAGGAAGTGATGCTACAAGTCCTTACACAACAAATTACATGCTAACGAACGGTACACATACCATTACTGCAATTGCAACAGATAATTCTAACAATCAGACAACTTCTGATCCTGTTACCATTACTGCAAATATTGCCAATGTTGCGCCTACTGTAGAAATCACTTCTCCTTCAGATGGCTTAGTATTAGGCTCTTTTGCCACAGTTAATATTATTGCAAATGCAAACGATATAGACGGCACAATAGCTCAGGTAGAATTCTTTGTTAATGGCACCCCTATTGGCACCGATAATACACCGCCAACCTATTCGCAAGCATATGCTTTGCTGGTTGATGGTATATATAGCCTGGTAGCAGTAGCTACCGATAGCGAAGGTGAAAGTAGCTCAGACACGATTACTGTAAGGCTTGGCCCTAATGCTCCACCAAAAGTAAATTTGGTTAGTCCACTAAATGATACAACCCTAACATCTTTTACAAATTTTATCATAAAAGCTAATGCTTCTGATCCCGATCAGGGAGGCGATGTTGAAAAAGTAGACTTCTTTATCAATGGCAATCTATACGGGTCTGATGATGTTGCACCTTATGAATTACCTTATGATTTTATAGCTAATGGCGTTTATTCTGTTTCGGCTATTGCTACTGATAACGAGGGAGCTACCCAAACAGATGGTCCTTTATCCATTACTGTGGATGTGGATAATTTTCCACCTCTAACTCAAATTATCAGCCCTACTGATGGTGCTACCTATAGTCCTCTTGAAGTGATCTCTATCTATGCAGCGGCTGAAGATCCTGATGGAGAAATGCAACATGTAGAGTTTTTCATCGACGGAGTGAGTCTTGAAATTGATGATGAATATCCTTTTATGATAGAATGGCTGCCACCGGGAACAGGTACTTATGAAATAACTGCTATCGCAACAGATGAGGAAGGCACTGAATCAAATACTAGTCAAATAACAGTCAATGTAGAATACGGGCAAATCTTAACCGCAACATCCAGTATTTCCAGTGGAAATGATGATGTTGAACAATTTCCCGATGGTGAGATGTACTTCAATAGCAGTGACCTGGAATTCAATTACGATAATAATCGTGGTGACCAGACTGTAGGTTTATTATTTAGAAACCTAAACATACCGCAAGGAGCTATGATAGTAAATGCTCATATTCAGTTCACATCAGACGAAACTGATAGCCAAACAACAACAACAACGATCAGAGGAGAAGCAAATGATAGCCCATCCGATTTCACTTCAGTAAGTAATAATCTAACACTCAGACCACTAACCAGTGCTTCTGTAAGCTGGTCAATTCCTACATGGGGTTCTGTCGGCGCACAGGGTAGTGCTCAAAAAACACCTAATATTAAGGCTGTTATTCAGGAGATCGTAAGTCGTCCGGGATTCAGCACAAATAGTCCAATTGTTATTTCTTTTAGCGGTAGCGGACAACGTGTAGCAGATTCTTATGAAGGTTCTGCCGCTAATGCGCCTACACTAAGCGTGGAGTATACGCTCGATACTTGCCCTGATGCGGGACTTCCTTGTGATGATGGAGATATCAATACAGAAAATGATCTTACTGACGGTAATTGTGGCTGTGAAGGTGAACCTGCTTTAGCGGGCCAATATCTCGACATCCAAATATCTTCAGGTAATGATGATGTAGAGGAGAATGGTATAAATGGTGATATGTATATGTATAGTTCAGACCTTGAATTGGTATATGATCGCCCTTATACTGGAAATCAACTAGTAGGTTTGCGCTTTGACAATGTTTTTCTGCCTTCCAATGCGACGATTACTAATGCATACATACAGTTCACCGTAGATGAAAGTCGGAATAATGCCGGAGCATTAACGATTCATGGTGAAGCTAATAGCAATTCGGCACCATTCGTGAATAGCCCTTACAATGTGTCCTCAAGAGCACAGACTAGTGCTTCCGTTAATTGGTCGCCACCAAGCTGGAATACTATAGGGCAAACGACCGCCGACCAACGCACACCTGACATCAGCAGTATTGTTCAGGAAATACTTAATTCTTCAGGCTGGGCGCCTCAAAATGCCATGACTTTTATGATTGATGGCACTGGTAGACGTGTTGCAGAATCTTATGAAGGCTCAGAAGAAATGGCTCCAATACTACACATAGAATACACGATCAACTTCACTGATGGAGATAATAATCCAAATAATATTACAAATGAAAATGATGATGACGAGCCTGAACTAGACGACCGTGAAACCTTTTCTTTCAGTGCATATGATTTAGCTGAAATGGACATCAATGTATATCCGAATCCAGCAGAATATGAAGTTAATGTTCAGTTGAATTTACAGGGGATTGATGAAACTCAAGGCACTGTAACACTATATGATACTCATGGAAAAATGTTACATCAGGAAATCTTCAACCCACAAATCGATCAGGGCATAGATTTCAATGTTGAAGCATTGACGCAGGGTATGTATTTAATCACTGTAGAAGCTGGTAAATATTCCGCAACGAAAAAATTAATCAAGAAAAGAATGTAATCATATAGATAGCACAGGTTTTCACGGAAGCATCCTAAACATCCTTTTATTTCGTGAAAATCTGTGCTAACACACACTATTTCAAGTAGAACACGCACCAATACACACTTGACTAGATACACCAAATCTAGCTCCAATCCAAACAACAGCTTGCATTTATTCGTGGAATAATTAACGCTTTCTATATCATTTCACGGTATAGAAAAGCCTATTTAATAACCGCAGAATATGTTGTGCTGCTGCAATTTTTGCACTTCATATTCCCCAATTAATTCTACATGTCACTACTTATTAAACAAAGACTCCCGATGATACTCTTGCTAATGTGCATGAGTGTATTGCCCCAGACAAATTACGGACAAAACCCACTTTCCCCAGGTAATCAAAACACCAATGTACCTGCAACTCCAGACTTAACGTATAGCCCTTCACCGAGCGGAAGCACTGATCTGGAAATTTATCCCTGTAGTAGTTTACCGACTTCTCTTGGCTTAAATGGCTATCAGGCTGCCGGTTCGGTTGTCATAAGTGGCGTTTCAAACGACCTCTCAGGTGTTACTTATAATGCCTTGACAAACACTTTGTTTATGGTCATTAATGGCTCCACTACAATGCTTGAAACTGAACTGAATGGCAATATACTCAGAACGATCAGTCTAAGTGGATTTGAGGATACTGAAGGCGTTGCCCATTTATACGACAATACTTTTGCAGTAACAGAGGAAAGACGTGGCAATATTGTCATATTTGAACTCAGTGCAAGCCAAACCCTTGTCAATTATTCACAGGCTGATATTATTGAATTTGCGAATTGGCAAGACGGCACAAATAAAGGGCTGGAAGGCGTTTCATACGATCTCGTCAATCAACTTTTGTATGCTGTAAAGGAAAAGCAAAATATGGAACTATATAAACTGCCCGTTCCTTCAAATTATCCGATCACAGTAACGCCAAATATTCCATGCGCACTCTCGACACTCCCAATTACTGATGTTGCTGATCTATATCTTTTATCGGCTCCTTCAGGCTATAATGCTGTAGGTATAGAAGATCACATGCTTCTTCTAAGTGATGAAAGTACCGTATTGATGGAGCTTGACGCAAATTGTAATATAGTTAGTCAGCTTGATTTGTCGGGGCTACCTCAGCCAGAAGGTATTACGCTTAGTGCGAATGGAGACATTTATATTGTAAGCGAACCCAATATTTTATATAAGTATACCAAAAGCACGGCTGCGCCAAGTCCAATATACAGTGCAACAAATCTGACGGGTACTTCACATACAGTTACTTCCAGCAACTTAGTTTCTAATGAAGCATACTGTTGGCGGGTCAAAGATAGCAATGCTAATAGCTGGTCGGATTTTTGGTCTTTCTCCGTTAATACGCCTCCTTCAGTTGCTATAACAGCCCCACTAAACGGCACGATCACTGATCCTAATATTCAGATCAATGCAGATGCAAGTGATACCGATGGCACCATTGCTCAGGTTGATTTTTATGTCAATGCACAACTGGTCGGTACAGATAATTCATATCCGTTTTCTATTAATCATACATTGAATCAGGGCGACGGACTTTACATCATTGATGCCATAGCTACCGATGATGATGGAGCAAGCACTGCTGCAAGCCGTATAAATATAGTCTTATCAACGGTCACTTATCCGCCAAGTGTAGCCATCACTTCTCCACAAGATGGAGATACATTTAGTCCAGACACTAATATTCCGCTTATCGCAATGGCAGAAGATACCGATGGAAGTATTCAACATGTAGAATTTTTTATAGGTAATCAGCTCTATTTCATTGATGATGAATATCCATTTGAAACAGTGTGGACACCATCAACTCCTGGAGCTTATACGCTCTCTGCAGTAGCGCTGGATGACGACGGACAAGCCTCCAATTCATTTAGTCTCACTATCAACGTTGAATATGATAATACAATTACAAGCAGCAGCCAAATTAGCAGTGGCGAAGATGATGTAGAAGAATTTGCCAATGGCAATATGTACAGCACAAGCTCAGACCTCGAACTGAATCAGGAAACTAATCGAGGTGAGCAAACAGTAGGACTTCGTTTTCAGAATCTGGGGCTTCCTTCAAATGCAGTAATCAGTAGTGCATATTTGCAGTTTACAACAGATAATGAAACGAATAGCGAAGCCACAACATGCATCATCAAAGGAGAAGCAACAAGTGATGCCCAGCCATTTACCTCAGCCAACGGCAATCTGACCAGTCGTCAAATGACAGCAGCTTCAGTGAGCTGGAGTATTGATCCATGGCTGGTAAATTATGAAAGCGGAGCAGCACAACGTTCGCCCAATATAGCCCCTATTCTACAGGAAATTGTTAATACATATGGCTTTAATCCTGGTAGTGCAATTGTACTTGCAGTAGATGGAACAAGCGGGCAACGTATCGCCGTTTCTTATAATAAAAATCCACAGCAGGCAGCAGAACTCATTGTGAATTATAACTGCCCCGAGGCAGGTTTAATCTGTGATGACGGTGATCCTAATACGATTAATACGCTTACAGATGGCGAATGTGGCTGCATACCTGAAGAGCCGATCAGTATGTTTTTTGATATACAAATAAACTCTGGCAATAATGACGTAGAAGAAAATGGAAGAAATGGAAGAATGTACAATAACAGTTCTGACATTGAATTGGTACGTGACCGTAGTTATACCGGTAATCAAATTATAGGACTTCGCTATGAGCAAATTTACTTACCCAGTTCAGCAGTAATTACTAATGCTTATATCCAATTTACTGTAGATGAAACCAGAAACAGACAAGGTACTGTTGTCATTAGTGGAGAAGCTAGTTCAAATTCAAGCCCATTTACTACATCAGCATATAATGTTTCTTCCAGAAATCAGACCAATGCTGCAACATCATGGGCGCCTGCTCCGTGGCTGAATGTAGGTGATGCCGGCGAAGCACAACGAAGCCCCGATTTAAGCCCCATCATACAGGAAATCATCAGCTCTACGGGCTGGTCGCCGGGGAACGCTATGACATTTATCATTGAAGGAAATGGTAAAAGAGTGGCAGAATCTTATGAAGGTTCGCCCGATAAAGCAGCGGTTTTACATATTGAATATACATTATCGAATAGCAATATAGATTTTATGTCTAATACCCCAGTAGCATCCGATGACAATGAACCTACAGAACAGAGACAAGCCCAAACAGGAATTAAGAATATCAACTTATATCCTAACCCGGCTGCTTATGAAGTCAACATTCTTATGGAGTTCGAACAAATCGATTCGGAACAAGGTACTATTTCACTATATGATTATCAGGGCAAATTGCTTGTACAGGAATCTTTTAATCCGATAATAGACCGAGGGCTTGATCTGGATGTAGAACATCTGCCCGGCGGTACTTATATTATTCAGATTCAGGCTGGTGAGTATTTTGCTACCCAACAATTTATAAAACAGTAAATTTTTAGACCTATCCTTTCAATGTTGGGCTGTCACTCTTGTGGCAGCCCTTTTTTTGAAAATACTTCGTATTGGTTTTTGCTTTTATTAGGTATTGATCGTCAAATGACACTAGTTTTTAAACGAATGCGGAGCATTCTCAATATCAATACGGAGTATTGATTAGACTTGTTATTCTATAACAATACCATCTCTTCGGCTTCGCTCAGGGCAAGCGCCATCCCATCCGCTGTCGCGGTTCCCTCACTCAAATTTCCACCGGACATACCAAATTAAAAGAAAAGTGAGTCATGCTGAACTTGATTCAGTATCTCGATAAGGGTTCGCAAAATCATTAGTCAGAATAACAAATTTAATCTTACTAGTGTTCTGTAAACTAAGTAATTGGTGGTTTTGGGCAATGAATTTTGTGTCTGAACGAAGAACCCCGGAGCCGAATAGCCTTAGCTATTGGGCGAGGACGTGATGAAGTGCAGGCGCAAAAGGCATGTCCAAAATTACTCAGAACTTAGTTTACAGAACACTAGGCTTGCACTGAGCGAAGTCGAAGGGTAAGCTGACATCAGTTGCCATCCCATCCGCTATTGCGGTTCGCTCACTCAAATTCCGATAACCATCGGAACTGGACATACCAAATTAAAAGAAAAGTGAGTCATGCTGAACTTGATTCAGTATCTCGATAAGGGTTCGCAAAATCATTAGTCAGAATAACAAATTTAATCTTACTAGTGTTCTGTAAACTAAGTAATTGGTGGTTTTGGGCAATGAATTTTGTGTCTG
>JAHDFX010000206.1:0-3989 GCA_020627965.1 Saprospiraceae bacterium
TTATTGATCCTCAAATGACATTAGGTCTTAAACGAATGCGGAGCATTCTCAATATCAATACGGAGTATTGATATAAAGAATCACTGATTTTCCTTGATCCATTTCTTAGCAAAATCCAGTTGATTATCAGTAGCACCTATAGCATCCGATACACTCGCAGGAGCAACCTCAATATCTGGGCTGACACCTACTCTGTCGTACAAATTTCCATTAGGTTGAAAAGAGATCATTGAAGACAATCTGACATTGATATCTGAATTGGGCAAAGTATACTTTTGGGCTCTTCCGCTTCCTCCGCTACTTTTAGTACCAATGAGCGTTACATTGTCCAATTGTTTGAAAGAAGAAAGGAAAATATCTGTTGCTGAAAAACAGCCTTCATCCATTAATATGACAGTAGGTTTGTCGTAAAAAGGTTTCTCAGGAGAAGAACTTAGCAATAAAAAATGCCAGTCTGAATACTTATCCTTTTCAAATTTAAATTTTGGATTAAAAGTTTTCATAAATTCCCGTATAGCCGTTTTTTCTGAAGCAGAATATTGCTCTGAGTCGGCAGGATAAAGAAAACGGTCTTCTAAGAAACCTTCCTTCGGAGTATCTTGATTTGTACGCATAATTGCCACATTGCCAATAATGGGTTGTTGGTCTGAACGAATAAAGTAAGGAATGAGCTGATTAAGTACTTCTCTTGAACCGCCTCCATTATTTCTGACATCAATGATGAGTCCTTTTTTATCACGCATTTCTCCTTCCATGATCTTGTCGATTGCCTTAGCATATTTTCCTATCATGGCAGGAATTTTCAGATAACCTATATCGTCATTCAACAGGTGTTCTTTCGCTGAAAATCGAGAGGAGCCAGATAAGGGATATTGGGCAGTTATAGTTTTTTGCAGATCATTAGTAAAGGTAATACTCAGCGTTTCAGAATAAGCATCATGTTGTTTTAGTAGATATCCGATATAACTTTTCAGGTTTCTTGTAACAGATGCTTTCACAAATTGCTCTGAAGCATCAGAAATCAAGTCTTTTTGAGCTGTTTGTACCAGTTTTTCGACGGGAATATTGTTAATGCTTTGCAAATAAGGGAAGGCTTCATTGAGGAGTTCTTCGCCTTTATAACAAACGATGTTTTCCTTATGGTAGGTCAAATCAAAGGGTAATTTGCCCAGAGTATGTAAGCCTATTTCAGATTTGGAAATTCTGGCATGCCCATCTCCAAACTTATTAATAAAACGACTGACATAGATGCCAAAATCTCTGGTGGTTTCTTCTGCCTTTAACTGGGTTCTAATCGTTTCCAGCTCTTTAGTAACATCCAGATTATTCAATCCAATATAGGAATAGTGATTTCTAATCATTTCTTCCAGATATTGTAAATCTTCCAGCATCTGAGCTTTTGATAAGGTTAGGTTAAGAGACTCTGGGTTTTTCTGCATTTGCTCCCTGTTTCTAAAAAGCGTTATTTTTCTATTTACTTTTGTAAAAACAAGTTCCTTTTGAGTTGGTTGCCCATTTTTGTTTCTCAGGGTAAAAGTTTCTTTTTCGTTAGGCTGGATGCCAATATGATGAAGAAATTCTACAAAATCTTCTGAAAATCTTTTTTGATATTTGGACTTGTACATAGTCTTACATTGGCTCAATAAAGCAGCACAGTCATGTTCATTCATTTTTAAAAATTGATACCATTCTTTACCTACTTCCACAAAAACTTTGTCAGCTTCAAATTTGACAGCAGAAAATGGGCTGGTTTTTAATGCTGCCTTTTGAGCAGATATGTGCATACTAAAGGCACTGAAAACGAATATAGCGATGAATAATTTTTTCATAGTTTATCTTTTTTAGGAAAATAGATTTCAAATCTAATAACAGATTGATCGCTACTAAAATTTAGCAGACGATTCGCTATTAATCATATACGAATGAGTGGGATAGAAGTTGCTGTAAGAGGGGTTATATTTTTAAATTATTTCAGGACTGTTAGAGAGAATTCATGAATTCTCTCTAAAATACATTACCATTCCATATTGGGGTAAGTACGTTGCATAAATTGCATATCAGCCAGCATATAACCAAGGTGTTCGCCATGTTTACCTTGCTTGCCACCGCTTTGCATCCAATTGCTTTCAGGTTTTTTTAAAGTAGCTCTTTCGAGTACTTCATCAACTTTCTTTTGCCATTGCGCTTGAATCGACTTCAAATCTACACCAATTCCCGAACTTGCCATTTGTTCATCCAATTTATCTGGCTTTGTCAGTTCGCCTGTGTACATCCATAAATCGCTCAGGGCATCCTGCATTTTTTGATGACTTTCTTCTGTGCCATCACCCAAACGAACCACCCATTCGGAGCTATAGCGCATATGGTACTTGATTTCTTTGAGTGATTTCTCGGCTATGGCGGCTAGTCTTTCATCCGTACTATTTTGCATAGCTGAATAAAAGTAATAATTGAACGTGTCGTATAAAAATTGGCGCATGAGCGTCTGTCCCCAATTACCATTAGGCTGTTCGACCAGCAAGACATTTTTAAAATCCGTAACATCACGTAAAAACGGATAATCATCTTCCGTTTTTCCATTGCCTTCCAGCTCGGCAGCATATTGATATAGATTTCTGGCTTGTCCTATGAGGTCAAGTGCGATATTCGTAATGGCAATATCTTGCTCAAGAATAGGACCATGCCCACACCATTCAGATAAACGCTGACCAAGGATCATTGCATTATCTGCCATGCGGAGTATATAATCAAGTTGAACTGTTTTTGTATCGACAGTTATGGTATGCTGACTCATTTACATGTGTTTTACTTCATCAGGAAGATCATAGAAAGTGGGGTGGCGATATACTTTATCACTAGCCGGCTCAAACAATTCATCGTGTTCTTCCGGATTGTTGGCGGTAATATGGACAGATTCCACTACCCAAATACTTACGCCTTCTTTACGACGAGTATACACATCACGTGCATTCTCAATCGCCATTTCCGCATTAGCGGCATGAAGACTGCCTACATGCTTATGATTCAAGCCTTGCTTACTTCTAATAAAAACTTCCCAAAGTGGCCAATTTTTCATAATTATCTAGTGTTTGGTTAAGTAGGTGATTAGTTAAGTAGTTCCTATGCTGGTATTTAATGCTATGTGTTAATACAATTGGTTTGAACATTTAGCTACACAAGCACTTAATCACTCAACTCTTGCTCAGGCAGGTCTAAGCTACTTTAGCCTGCTCTAAGCTGCGTTTTTCTTGTTTCTCTGCATAAGCCATTGCAGCATCTCTCACCCAGGCACCATCTTCATGTGCTTTTTTACGGGCATCCAGACGTTGTTTGTTGCAAGGACCATTGCCTTTTACCACATTCCAGAACTCCTCCCAGTCTACAGCACCAAAGTCGTAATGACCAGTTTCTTCATTGTATTTCAAATCAGGATCAGGCAGGATAACATTTAGTATTTTAGCTTGTTCAGCACAAATGTCTACAAATTTTTGACGTAAGTCATCATTAGTAAAACGCTTGATCTTCCATTTCATAGACTGAGCTGTGTGAGGAGAATCTTTATCAGAAGGTCCAAACATCATAACAGAAGGCCACCACCAGCGGTCTATGGCATTTTGCAACATTTGTTTTTGAGCTTCTGTACCTTTACTAAGCGTTAACAACATCTCAAAACCTTGTCTTTGGTGGAAACTTTCTTCTTTACAAACTCTCACCATTGCACGGGCGTAAGGACCGTAAGAACAACGACAAAGTGGCACCTGATTCATAATCGCTGCACCATCTACCAGCCAGCCAATAGCTCCAATATCTGCCCATGTAGAAGTAGGGTAGTTGAAAATACTGGAATACTTAGCTTTTCCTGTATGTAATTGCTCCAATAAAGTATTACGCTCTATACCCAAGGTTTCGCAGGCACTATACAGGTATAAACCATGACCAGCTTCATCCTGAACTTTGGCGATGAGCCCAAGTTTGCGGCGTAAAGAAGG
>JAHDFX010000206.1:3999-11167 GCA_020627965.1 Saprospiraceae bacterium
AGGAGCACGAGTAATCCAATTACCTTCCGGCAACATCCCTACAATTTCAGAATGTGCATGTTGTGAAATCTGACGGATAAGTGTCTTGCGATACTTTTCAGGCATCCAGTCTTTCGGCTCAATCTTGATCTCATTATCAACTTTCTCCTGAAAATGTTCCTCTAATGATAAATTCTTTGTGTCAGTCATAGCTCAAATTTAAGGTATTTCTAGCTATTTTTAAACGCTTGAAACGTAATTTAGTTTAATGTAGTGGGACAAGATAAAATTAATAATTGACCAGTAACACATTATTTTGTATTTTTGCGCCCAATTTTAGCATAAAGAATGACAGTTTATCTTACAAGGGTGGAAAATTTTAATGCTGCACATCGTCTGTGGGTAGATGAGTGGAGTGAAGAAAAAAACTTTGAAGTTTTCGGAAAGTGTGCCAACAAAAACTTCCACGGGCATAACTATAAATTAATGGTAACGGTAAAAGGTGCGCCTGATCCTATGACTGGTTTTGTCATGGATGCTAAAGTGCTGGGAGAGCTTATAAAACGAAAGGTTACAGAAGTTTTAGATCATACCAATCTCAATCTGGATGAAAATTTTCTGCCAAAGGGAACACAACCTACTTCTGAGAATCTGGTCATTTATATCTGGAAGCAATTAGAACCTCATTTGAACAATTGCACACTGCACCGTGTTCGTTTATTCGAAACTGAAAAGATATATGCAGACTATTATGGTGAATAAAATAGCGTCTAAATTATCTTTTATCCTCTTTTCAGACTAACGATAAATGTGTAAATTTTATGTCTTACAAGAAAACGGAAATATATAACCCAGAAATAACAGATGAACTCATTGGGAAGTACAATCATATTCTTAAGAAATTAGGCGAAAATCCAGACAGGGAAGGTTTAGTTAAGACGCCAGAGAGAGCAGCTAAAGCCATGCAATTTCTGACACAAGGTTATGAACAAGACCCCAAAGCTATCCTTACTGGTGCTATGTTCAAAGAAGAATACAACGAGATGGTACTGGTGAAAGATATTGAAGTCTACTCACTTTGCGAACATCATATTTTACCTTTTTTTGGGAAAGCACACATTGCTTACATCCCAAATGGCTATATTGTGGGCCTAAGCAAATTACCTCGTGTTGTAGATGTTTTTTCACGCCGCTTGCAGGTACAGGAGCGTCTGACGCATGAGATATTGCACTGTATTCAGGACACGTTACAACCGCAAGGTGTAGCTGTTGTTATAGAAGCAAGGCACATGTGTATGATGATGCGTGGTGTGCAAAAACAAAACTCTATTACAACAACTTCGGCTTTTACTGGTCAGTTTGCTGATGCGCAAACACGTAATGAATTTTTAAGCCTGATTGATCGTACTTCCTGCATATAGTGTTTCGATAACTATGCGAGATTGGTTAAGTAGTTGATTGATTTCAAGCTTAGAGGTAATGTCGCTTATAAAATCAACTATTAACGAACAGAATAAAGTCTAATATACTAACATGAAAGCTTATCTCTTTCCCGGACAAGGGGCTCAGTTTGAGGGTATGGGTGCAGATTTATATGAGCAATCTGATCTTGCCAGTGGCCTCTTTGAACAAGCAAATAAGATTCTAGGATTCTGCATTACTGATGTTATGTTTGCAGGTACTGCTGAAGATTTGAAGCAAACTAAAGTAACACAACCGGCTATTTTTCTACATTCTGTTATTACGGCTCGTTTACGTGAAGATGTATTTTCGCCAGATATGGTGGCAGGACATTCTCTGGGCGAATTTTCAGCATTAGCAGCTGTAGGTGCTTTAAGCTTTGAAGATGGTTTGCGCCTGGTTCATAAACGTGCATTAGCTATGCAGAAAGCCTGTGAAGCTCAGGAAAGTACTATGGCAGCTATTCTTGGTTTGGAAGATGAGGTAGTCGAAAAAGTATGTGCAGGACTTGATGAAATTGTTGTACCTGCCAATTATAATTGTCCCGGACAATTGGTGATCTCTGGCTCTGTAAAAGGAATAGAAAAAGCAGTCGAAAAATTGAAAGAAGCAGGGGCAAGAAGAGCCTTAATACTGCCAGTAGGCGGTGCTTTCCATTCTCCACTTATGGAGTCAGCCAGAGAAGAATTGAAAAAAGCTATTGAAGAAACTAGTTTTAGTACACCTGCCTGCCCGATCTATCAAAATGTTGATGCAAAACCAGCAACCAAACCCGAAATTATTCGGCATAATCTTATCGAACAACTAACGGCTCCTGTACGCTGGACACAGACTTTGCAAAATATGATAGCTGAAGGAGTAACAGAATTTATAGAGGTTGGCGGTAAAGGGAAAGTCTTACAGGGGATGGTAAAAAAAGTGGATAGAAAGATGCCTGCCAGTACTTTACAAGGTATCGAAGATGCGGTATAGTGAGCCAAATCACAACATTGAGACCTATGTTTACGTATATACAGAGAGAATTAGCACATAGTACATGAAAAATGCAAAGAAAATAAAATCTGGAGACTTACTGCTGGCACAACCTTTTATGTTGGATCCTTACTTTCGCCGTTCAGTAGTATTATTATGTGAACATAATGATGAAGAAGGCACATTGGGATTCATTTTAAATAAATCTGTAAAAATGCAGGTAGGAGAATTAGTCAATGATTTTCCTGAATTTGAATCTGAAGTTTATTACGGAGGGCCAGTAAGAACAGATACACTACATTATATGCACAAAATCGGTGAAAAATTGCAAGATTCTGTTCATGTAACAAAGGGAATATATTGGGGCGGTAATTTTGACCAGCTTAAAGAAATGATTCAGTATAATCAAGTGGCTCCAAGAGATATTCGCTTTTTTGTAGGGTATTCAGGCTGGGAAATCAATCAACTAGATGAAGAAATGAAACGTGGTTCGTGGATGATAGAAGGTGTAGAAAGTACTTATGTGTTCAAAAAAGACTATGATAACTTATGGACAGAAGTTCTGCGGAACAAAGGAAATGTTTATTCTGTCATCGGGCAAGTCCCCGAATTTGTAGCATTAAATTAGAACACGTTCTTAACCAATTGATAGAAAGCTAGACAAGCTCTAATATAAATCCCGACGCTCTACACGTCCCACATAGAAAATAAAAGAGCATTTAAAATTCAGTAACATATTGCGGGATGGACTATAATTCCCTGTGTCATCAGTAAAGCGCCACTTCGACGGATTAATATCCAAGACACTGGCAGCCCCTTTGATCTCTGCCTGAAACACTAAATGTTCTGACATAAATCGTTCCCAGCCAAAACTTCCAGCTACAGAAGCATCTACAATCGTAAATAAATCCAATGCATTGGGCGGAGGATTGACAACTTTAGGGTTAAAATCTATATCAAAAACAAAATCATCTGATTCGCCATTGATCGTATAATCTAGCTCGGCATTATACAGGGCAGCCATTTCTATACCAGCTCCCCAAAAGAATTTAGAATCACCTATGTCCATATCTCCATTAGGAATACCGATAATACGGCGGTACATTAATGGAAATTTGAGATAAGTCAGATTGAGATTTTTGCCTACTTGTACTTGTAATCCTTCGACTTCCCAAATGTCCTGATATTGCTGACTTTGCCAGGAAAAAGCCACTTCACTATGAATACTGTGCCCACCTTTCAAAGTTACACCTGCAACAGCCCCGGCTGTATAAATAGTACGAGGAATAACCGACATTTTAGGCAAGCCATAATTATACTGACTGCTGATATAGGCTGTACCCACACCACCAGTAAAGCCGAGGTACGAGCCACGCCTAAGCGTTTGTGCCTGAACTGCATAGCAGAATAGCAGTAATAATACAGTATAATAGTATCGAGTATTCACAAATAGCTTTTAATGCTATAAATGTAAGCAAAAAGTAGAAAATAATTGATACGACTAGTGTTGATTTAAACTACTATCTTTGTTATTCAAGAATAAGGCATTGCAATTAAGATCACTTATATTAACTAATTTTAAAAATTACGAAAATCAGCGACTGGATTTTTGTGAGAAGGTAAACGGCTTAGTTGGGCAAAATGGTGCAGGTAAAACCAATTTGCTGGATGCCATCTATTACCTCTGCATGTGCAAGAGTTATTTCAGTATGCCGGATAGCGCTATAGCCCGCCACGAACAGGATTTTTTCCGTGCCGAGGGACATTTTCATAAACAAGATGAGCAATATAAAGTAGTTTCTAAAGTGCGCTTACGCAGAAAAAAAGAGTTGGAATGTAATGATGTAGTTTATGCTAAATTATCAGAACATATCGGATTACTGCCTGTCGTCATTATAGCGCCGGATGATACCCGTTTGGCAACAGAGGGCAGCGAGTACCGACGCAAATTTATAGATGAAACGCTCTCCCAACTAGATA
This sequence comes from Saprospiraceae bacterium, assembly GCA_020627965.1. Taxonomy (GTDB): domain Bacteria; phylum Bacteroidota; class Bacteroidia; order Chitinophagales; family Saprospiraceae; genus JAHDEO01. Next base: position 8,392 of record JAHDFX010000206.1, read on the forward strand.
GCCAGTATTTAAAGCATTTGATCCATTATAATAAGGTACTGACACAGCGAAATGCAGCCCTAAAACAGATGGCAGCCAATGGACGTTTTGATGAAGCTCTGATAAGTGTCTATGATACACAATTATTGCCGGATGCAGCGTATATTCATACCAAAAGACAGGTGTTTTTGAATGATTTTTTACCGATATTTATCAATTTATATGCTCAAATAGCACAAGATAGAGAGGCGGTCAATTGTCATTATAAATCAGCTTTGAATGATTGTACCATGCAGCAATTGCTGGATAATAATCGACAAAAAGACCAGATATTACAACGTACAACCGGCGGCATACATCGGGATGATCTTGTTTTCTCTATCAATGAAAAGCCTGTCAAACGTTTTGCTTCGCAGGGGCAATTGAAGTCATTCATATTATCTATGAAACTGGCGCAATTTGAATTATTTCGGCAACAAAAAAACGAAACCCCTATTCTGCTGCTGGATGATATTTTTGATAAACTAGATGAATCCAGAGTAGAACAATTAATGACACTGCTACTAGGCGATAATTTTGAACAGGTTTTTATCACAGATGCCCATGAACAACGCCTGACTGACCTGCTGGTCAAAACTGGTGTGGAGCATAAAATGTTTCGGGTTAGTGATGGGGCGGTTGAAACTGTATAATTTTGAATGAAAGTACCAATCATCATATTAAATTGGAATGGAATAGCTGATACAGAGGAATGTCTGGAATCAATATTCAACCAAACCTATGATGATTATAAAGTGTACTTACTGGACAATGGTTCCAATGAAAATGATGTTAGGGTACTCAAGGAAAAATATGTGGCACATCCTAAAATAGAATTGATATTTGAAGCTGAAAATCATGGCTTTACCAGAGGTAATAACCTTATTCTCCATCGCTATATTCTACCTGAAATTTCCTATAAATATGTAATTCTGCTTAATAATGATACCACCGTTCCTACAGATTGGCTGGCTAATTTATTGCAAAGCATTGAAACACATCAGGCAGATATGATTGCCTGTAAAATGGTCAATTATTACGATCATAAAAGAATGGATAATGCCGGGCATAAAATGCTGAATACGGCTGAAGTCATTCCCGCCGGTTATGCAGAATCGGTAGAAGACTGGCAAGAGATGCATGAGAACATGGGCGCTTGTGCGGGCGCTGCTTTGTATTCAGTTGATATGCTTCGGGATATTGGTGTTTTTGATGAATATTTCGATACTGGCTATGAGGATGCAGAACTGGGCATTCGGGCAAATGTATTGGGATACACCAGCATTTTTGAACCTAATGTTATTGTATATCACAAGGAAAGTCAATCGGTGAATAAGATCATTGATTACGACTATCTGTTGAAGATCCAACTGAATATCTTCTATGCTTATTTCAAACTGATGCCTGCGAGCTTTTTACTGCTTAATCTGCCTTTTCTAGTCTTCAAATACTTGACAATACTGATTATCGACATCGTTTTTATCCGTCCAAAATTCCTGAAAATTATGCTGGACGCTATTTCTAAAACCTTATTTAAAGAAAGAAAAACAATACTGACCGCCAGGCGTGCTTTCCATCAAAAACATAAAACTATATCTACCTGGAAAATTCAGCGGAAACTGGAATTTTTTCTTTGGTTCGACATCAAACGCTTTGTGAAATACGTTTTGCTCGGACAAAAAACAGAGTTTGAACGCTATGAAACCTGAGAATTATTCGTTTTCTTTTATTAATTGAGATACTGCTTTAACCCAGTTTGGATGATCGTTCAAGCCTTCTACTAATTGTACATGTTCGCCACCCATTTCCTCGAATTCTTCCTGATATTCCTCACTGACTTCAATGGTTGTTTCCAGACAATCAGATACGAAAGACGGGCAAAAGACCAATAGACGCTTATGTCCATGCTCTGCCATATCTTCTAGTACTTTACTGGTATAGGGTTGTAGCCAGGGCGCTCTACCTAGTCTCGATTGGAAGCATACGGTATATTGTTCGGGCTTTAAGCCCATTTTTTTGCTAATAGCATAAGTGGTGTCATAGCATTGAGCAGAATAACAATACTGGTTTTTGACCGTCAATGTGCGGCAGCAATCTTCAGACTGAGCGCAGTGGTTTCCAATATCTGTTTTGATCATCTGACGTACAGGAAGCCCATGATAACTGAATAGAATGTGGTCATAACTATCAATGTCGTATTGTTTGCCACGCTCTACAAATACATCGATCATCGGTTCATAATTGTGAAATGAATTTATGAATTTGACCTCAGGAATGGCTAATTCTTTGGCTAGTATACGATTGACTTCCTGGTAGACAGAACCATTACACGCCGAAGTGTATTGAGGGAATAACGGTAATACGATCAAGCTGGTAATCTTAGCTTCTTTCAGCTTTTTCAAAGCCGATTCGATAGAAGGCGATTGATAACGCATAGCCAACTCTACGATATAATCCTCCCCAAGTACTTTCTGAACGCCATCACGCAGGCGATAGCCATAAACTTTCAAGGGAGAACCTTCCTCCAACCAAAGTTTTTTGTACAAGTCTCCCGTAGGTTTAGAACGGAAAGGAGCAATGATTCCTCTAACTAAAAGATTGCGGCCAATAGGATTTATGTCTAATACTCTACCGTCTAACAAGAACTGTTTCAGGTATTTATAAACATCGTATCGTCCCGGAGAGTCAGGGGTTCCGAGATTGACTAATAAAACGCCTTTTTTTGTGTGATTTGCCATGTTGCAAAGATAATTTGATT
>JAHDFX010000009.1 GCA_020627965.1 Saprospiraceae bacterium
GTAAATCGACATAAAGCTCATACATCTAGTATATTGACAATCAGGATATTCGCTTTAGTTTTCTAAGCCTTCTTTAAGTTTTTCAGCATTATCGGCCACTCGTAATGCATCAATAATGCCACCGATATCTCCATCTACTATAGCTGACAAATTGTATAAAGTAAGGTTGATCCGGTGATCGGTAACACGATTTTGCGGATAATTATAGGTGCGTACTTTGCCGGAGCGATCTCCTGTTCCTACCAGGCTTTTTCTGGCTCCCGCTACTTTCGACTCATGTTCTTCGCGCTGACGCTGATACAAACGTGCATACAGACGATCCAGGGCAATTTCACGATTACGCAACTGAGAACGTCCATCCTGACATTCCACGACTTCCCCTGTGGGGACGTGTGTCACCCGAACAGCGGATTCTGTTTTATTAACGTGCTGTCCACCCGCACCACTAGCTCGAAATGTATCCCATTCGAGGTCAGCTTTGTTAACATTTACATCTTCCATTTCGAGTCGAGGCATGACGACTACTGTGGCAGCCGAAGTGTGTACACGCCCTTGTGATTCCGTTTTGGGAACTCGCTGTACCCGATGTCCTCCGGATTCATATTTTAGTGTCCCATATACGCTTGGCCCATTGACTTCCATAGCTATTTTGCTATATCCGCCAGCGGAGCCTTCGGTTCTGGCGATAATTTCATATTTCCAGCTTTTTTCATCGAAATAACGGGTGTACATCCGGAATAAGTCACCAGCAAAGATACTAGCTTCATCGCCCCCTGTTCCGGCTCGAATTTCCATAATGGCATTTTTCTCATCTTCAGGGTCTTTAGGAATGAGCAGGAATTTTATATTTTCTTCCATGTCTTTGACTTGAGGCTCCAGCTCATTTAATTCCATTTTTGCCATTTCCCGAAATTCCTCATCTTTTTCTGTTTCCAGAATTTCTTTATTCGTAGCGATGTTACTTAGAACATTCTTATACGCCTCATAAGCTTTTACAATTTCGCCCAGATTTTTGTATTCCCGACTGATCTTTGTGTAACGCTTCATATCGCTAACGACGTCAGGGTCGCCAAGCTGCTCGCTTATATACTCGTACCTTTCTTTTATGGCTTCTAATTTATCTAACATAATATTTTAATGCTTATCTCTTTTGAAATAGTTGATAATGAGGTTGTCATACACATCTGTTCTGTATTATAAAGGAGTTATATAAAATGATGTGCCTTGTTAATCATTGAAAACATGAATTTTATTGGATGGCAAAAATAAGTAAGTATACACGTAATTCAAAACTATGTTTTTTAGGGTGTGTTTAAATAGTAAACTTATTTTAAATATATCCTTACGTTTTTCAAACATATTGAAGATTTTTTCTATGTCACATCGAGCGTTTTTTTCAAGAAAGTCACATTCAAGATAATTGTCATATTGAGTGTGATTATCAAATTATCCATTACAAAACATTACGCTGATGAAAACAATACTTGTCGTTGATGAGCACCCCATGCTCTTGAAAGCTCTCTGTTTTAAGCTGCAAAAAGCTGGTTTTGATACGCTTGCCGCTGTAGATGGTAAGCAAGCTATTGAGTTTTATGACGAGGTCAAGCCCGATCTTGTTTTAACCGACTTGCTGATTCCCTATGTTACAGGAATGGAATTAATTGCACACATTCGTGAAAAAAAACAACAGAGAACACCTATCATAGTCCTTTCCAAAGTTGCAGTAGATGACACTATACTAGAGGTATTTAATCTGGGGGCAGACGATTATGTCACCAAGCCTTTTCGTCCAAACGAAATTATTGCTAGAACGAGGCGCCTATTGGCTTAACTTTTTAGCGAAGACCTAAATTGTAATTCCTTCCAATGCTATCAAGGTTGTTTCCTTATTATGTAACGCTTTGACTTTGCATCCGTATAATCTCGTGCAGCCGTATTTGCTGGGTTATTAACAAAAAACAAAGGAATGTCTTTTTCTCGAATATTATTACTTTTTATAATTTTATTATGGTGTAAACCAGCTTATACACAGAAAGATACGCTCAAGAATCAGATCGCAATCACCTATGTTCATAGCTGGTTGAATATTGACGAATGGCAACAGGGAAGGTTTGAGTATCAGCGAAAGATCGGAGAGACTGTGGTTTTGGGACGATATAGCATAGAGAAGCGTTTTGGGCAATTGGGGAGACTGGCGGAAGTAGAAGCTTATCCAAAACTTTCTGAAAAGAGTTATGCTTATCTTGGTTTAGGATTCGGAAGTACACAGATATTGCCAGCAACTTATATAGGCGGGACGTATTATCACAGTCTGAAAAAAAACTTTGAAATAGAAGTTGGGGGGAAGTGGATTCATTTTCGCCAGGTTAATGGTGTCACATTAGCCCATATTGCACCTGGATATTATGTGGGTAACTATTGGTTGAACCTACGTTTTACACAAGTATTTACAAAAGACAAGAAGGGGCAGTCTGTCACATTTACGGGGCGAAAATACGGTGGAAATGGAATTAGTTATGCTTTTTGGAGAACAGGTTGGAGTAATACTATTTCAGAAGAGCTAATTGTGGGGAATGGTGACACAGCGACATTTAATCGCAGTGTTGTATGGCTCCAGTTGGGCTGGCTAAAAAGAATTAAATATCGCTGGATCATAGAGCCTTCTCTGGCTTTCGAGCTAGCTGATTGGCAGCAAGCTAATGAAAGGCGAAACTTAACAGCTCAGATAGAACTGAAACGCAGATTTTGATACATGAATTTACATACACTTCTTTAAATCAATACTTTCGTATACTACATTTTCTTTCAGAAGATTTTGTGACGGATGGTTCACTCCTATTACCTCTTATTATCTCTCTTGGTTTATTCTTTTTATTAGCTGCCTGTATTATTGTAACGATTACTTTTATTCATCGAAAAATTTGGAATATACGTTTTGCGAAAGCAAAAAAAATACGTGAAAAATATGAAAACTATCTGGCTGAATTAATCAGTGGAGAATATGAGAATGATGTTTTACAAATGTTGGATGAACAACAAAAAAGTACGTTATCGCTGGGTGTAAAAGATATTACTCAGCCTTTCCATAGAAAAATTCTCCGGGAGCAGATATTATTGTTGCATCGCAATGTACACGGCAAAGATGCGGGACGTCTTCGTGAGTTGTATCTTTCGCTTGGTTTTAAAGAAGAAGCATTAAAAAAATTAAAGGTTGAAAGCTGGAATGTCATCGTTGAAGCTATCAATGAATTGGAGCAAATGAATGTACGGGAGGCTTATGAACCTATTTTTGCTCTGATCCTGCACAAAAATAAAACGGTCAAAACAGCGGCTATTCGAGCTAAGGTTAGGCTTGATGTAGCACCATTGTCATTTCTGGATAATCATGAAGACTACCTGACGGATTGGCAGCAATCCAGTATTGCTTATGCTTTGTTGAGACTGCATCGTAGCGATATTCCTGATTTTAGTCAATGGTTGGAGCATCAGAATGAAAGTGTACGGGTTTTTGCTATTAAAATGTGTGGACTATTTAACCAGGGAAGAGCAGCCGGACAGATCGCGATGTTGCTGCTTGCCCCTCATCGCCTGATTGTGAAAGCAGCATTAAATACTTTAATGCTTATTGGAACAAATTCAGAAATACCGGCACTAATACAGGCATATGCAGAGGTAGAAGAATATCTGAAACCTAGCGTTTTACAATGTTTGCAAATACTCGGAAACGATACAGAAATCCCATTTTTAGAAGCTCAATTACATCAGCCAGATAATGATATTCGTTTGGCTGCAGCCAATGCATTAGCCAGGCTCGGAGCAGATAGTCGTGAAAGACTGAAGTTTTTATTTGAAGATGCTGACGAAGATTTGAAAGAAGTAATCACGCACGCTTTAAGGGTATGAATGTAGCTATTCGGTTTTTTGAATATGGTATTTTTCTATATAGTGCAGCTATACTATTGTCTTATTTGTTGCTAGCGATTATATCGGCTTTTGAAGTTATTCGCTACCGAAAAGAAAGAGATGTAAGCCATTTTGACAACCTGCTAGCCACACCACTGATGCCTTCTATTTCGATCATTGCACCAGCTTATAATGAATCACTTACCATCGTAGATAATATACGTTCTTTGCTTTCACTACACTATACTAACCTCACAGTAATTGTGGTCAATGATGGTAGTAAAGATGATACTTTTGACAAGGCAGTGGCAGCTTATGATTTGGAAAAAATAGACTTTTATTATGATGAGAAAATACAGGCACAGCCAGTTAGAGGTGTCTACAAATCAAGGAACTCGGGTTTTAGTAAACTTATTTTCATAGATAAAAAGAACGGAGGAAAGGCAGATGCTATTAATGTAGGCATTAATGTATCTCGTTCAGATTATTTTGCCTGTATTGATGTGGATTGTATCATAGAGCCAGATGCTTTTTTAAAAATGGCCAAACCCATTATGCAGTCGCAAGGCGAACGTATAATTGCTATTGGTGGTATAGTCTGGCTGACGAATGATTCATTGATCCGTGACGGGCGTTTACTAGAAGTCAAAATTCCGTCGACATTTGTTCCAAGGCTACAGGTTATCGAATACTTTCGGGCTTTTTTGTTAGGGCGCACTGCCTGGGCAAAGATTAATGGTATGCTACTGATTTCTGGCGCTTTTGGCTTATTTGATAGAGAAATTGCAGTAGCAGTAGGCGGCTATTATCACAAAACAGTAGGAGAAGATATGGAGTTGGTGATGCGTATGCACCGCTATATGCTCGAGCGCAAACAGCCTTATAAAGTTGGTTATCTCCCCGAACCTTTCTGCTGGACAGAAGCGCCTGCCGATTTTAATGTGCTCGGCCGACAACGCCACCGCTGGACACGAGGAACAATTGAATGTTTGTTATTACATCGAAAAATGATGTTTAATCCAAAGTACGGTATTCTTGGTCTTGTAAGTTATCCATACTGGTTTTTCGCCGAATGGATGAGTCCGTTTATTGAGGCAGGAGGAGTGCTATTTTTTATTGTAATGATCTGTATGGGGCGAGCAAACTGGGATTATTTCTGGGCTTTATTATTTTTCGTATATACGTTGGTCGTTTTCTTATCTTTATTTGCCATTTTCGTACAGGAAATATCTTATCATCGTTACCGAAAAGAAAGCGACCTCAGCAAACTGGTACTCACGGCACTTATAGAACCTTTTGTATACCACCCCAGAGTCATCTATTGGGCATTAAAAGGCAACTGGGACTTCTTCAGAAAGAAGAATGTTGGTTGGGGCGAAATGACAAGAAAGGGATTTTGAACCACTGGGGTTCAATAACCTCCTCCATCATCCTTTTCATCCTCATATTCTTTTTCGTCATAAAAATTTTCATCAAAATACTCTTCGCTATCCAGTTCTTTAATAGGGCAATCCGGACATGGAACCTTGAGTGGTTCAGTTTTCACTGCTGGTTTAGGCTGCGGAGTTGACGTTGCGGCTGGAGCAGGCACCTCTTCGATTGGTGGTAAATCATAAATACTGCCCTGAACCTGATACTGGGAACGACGATTTTGCTGATGCTCCTCTTCCGAACAATCAATGTCATTGGCACAATGATTTATCAACTGAGCTTCCCCATAACCTTTTGAAATTAAACGCCTTTTAGAGATGCCTTTGTCTATCAGATAATCAACGACAGCACGTGCTCTGCGTTCTGATAAACTTTGATTGTAATAGCTGGGACCGCGAGAGTCGCAATGACCCGAAACCTCTACAATAATGTCTGCATTACCTTTCATAATAGCTACGATGTTATCCAGATTAGCATAAGCATCAGGACGAATTTCAGACTGATTATAATCAAAGTAAGTAAAATTGAAAGTAAATGGAGTTGTCGTTGTACTAGATATATCTATAGGATTAATATAACCGCTTTCAGTAATAATCATATTGGTGGTTGGTGGTGGCGTATAAGTGCTAATTGGTGGTGTATATACCGTAGGTGGTGGCGTATAAGTAACAGGGGGGCTATATATCGTCGGAGGAGGAATATAAGTGGCTGGTGGCGGACTGTAAGTTACTACTGGTGGCACATAAGTAGGTGTAGGTGGCGTATATACTGTACTTGGTGTCGTTGCAGGTGCTATTTCACGAGGAATGTACAGCACAATAACTTCTGCTTGAGCTTCTTCACTCGAAATAGGAATATTTAGCTTTACATCTTGAGTTCCAACCTGTGAATCTGTACAAAAAGTAGCTACATTCTTAGGGTAATCATAATGAGTGACCTCCATTTCATAACAGCAATTCTCAATGGCGAGGGGGTTTAACTTGAAACTACCTAAAGCATCCGTATAGCCGACACGCTTACCATCTCCACAACTGTTTTTTAAAGTTATTCGGGCCCGATTGAGCGGTTTCCCGCTTTCATCTTTTAATGTGCCTTTAATGGTAAATTCTTTATTTAAAAAAACTTCTACCGTTTCTCCAACATTGCAAGCTTTAGAAACATATGATGCATAACCGGGTTTAGAAATCTTTATATCACAACAATCATTCAACTTAAGTGATAAATTTACTTCTCCATTACTACCCGTTACAGAAGATGAGATGGAACACAGGGGTTCCACTTTTGCTCCAGATAATAATGTCCCGTCACGGTTATCCATGACTTTTACTTTTATGCTTTGAGAAGAGGCATTACTCATTATCAACACAGTTAATAAAAGAGTCAATAGGCAGTTTAAGTGTTTCATTTATATGGTCATTTAGCGTGCTTGGGATATAGGGTAGTGTGTTTTATAATGCAATATTACAAAAAAACATTATTCCGAATTTCTGCTTTTGGTAAAAAATGTGTCATGGATTGAGACTTCAAATAAAGCTCTTATATTTTACATGACTGGCTGGTTTTAAAATTTTATACTGTGCAACAATAGCTTTTTGTCGTTTTCCTACCAATAAGTATCGTTATTTATTGGTGTGCAAAATAAAATTTCTGATTACATTTGCTCGGTCTAACTGAATTTTACCAAACAACATTTTCACGTAATGAAAAATACTGACACCAATAACGCTATTCACAGTTTTATGGAATACGCTAAAGCCCGTAACCCGCATGAACCGGAGTTTATACAGGCTGTAGAGGAAGTAGCTGAAACGGTTATTCCTTTTATGGTAAAACATCCAAAATACAAAAAAGCAAAAATTCTGGAGCGTATAGTCGAAGCTGAACGCATTATCCAGTTTCGTGTACCCTGGATCGATGATAAAGGAGAATTTCAGGTCAATCGGGGGTATCGTATACAGATGAATTCTGCCATTGGTCCATATAAGGGCGGCTTGCGTTTTCATCCGTCTGTAAATCTTAGTATCCTTAAATTTCTGGCTTTTGAGCAAACATTTAAAAATAGCCTGACCACTTTACCTATGGGTGGCGGAAAAGGAGGTTCTGATTTCAATCCAAAAGGAAAGTCTGATAATGAGGTGATGCGTTTTTGCCAAAGCTTTATGACGGAGCTATTTCGCCATATTGGGCCAAATCTGGATGTACCTGCCGGTGATATTGGAGTAGGCGGACGTGAAGTAGGCTATCTGTTTGGTCAATACAAGCGTTTAAAAAATGAATTTACAGGTGTACTGACCGGAAAAGGACCAACTTTTGGTGGTAGTCTTATTCGCCCGGAAGCCACTGGTTATGGTTGTGTGTATTTTGCTCAGGAAATGCTTGCCGCAAATGGTGAAGGTATGGAAGGCAAAATTTGTACGATCTCAGGTTCTGGTAATGTAGCACAATACACAGCTGAAAAATTAATTGAGCTTGGCGCAAAGGTCGTCACTTTCTCAGATTCAGGAGGCATGATACATGATAAAGACGGTATCACTCCCGAAAAACTTGATTGGGTTATGGATTTGAAAAATAATCGTCGTGGCAGAATCAAGGAATATGCAGAAGAATTTGGTGTGCCTTTTTATGAAAAAACTCGCCCTTGGGGAGTTCCATGTGATATGGCTTTTCCAAGTGCTACGCAAAATGAATTGGATGAAAATAATGCGAAAGAACTGGTTAAAAACGGTTGTCGTGTTGTTGGAGAAGGGGCCAATATGCCTTCTACGCCTGAAGCTATCCAGGTCTTTTCAGATGCGAGAGTTTTGTTTAGTCCTGGTAAAGCTTCCAATGCTGGTGGCGTATCTACTTCTGGTCTGGAAATGACACAAAATTCTCTTCGATATTCCTGGACACGTGAAGAGGTAGACAGTAAACTGCATCAGATCATGCGCGATATTCATGCAACTTGTGTTGAATATGGTAAACGTGAAGATGGTACTACTGATTATGTCTTGGGCGCAAATGTTGGCGGCTTTGTGAAAGTAGCGGATGCTATGATCGCACAGGGGCATGTTTAGAATAAGGCCGTGCCCTTGGCACTGAGAGAAGAGAGAGCATGCCTGCGGCATTGAGAGACCACTTTGTTGATAGAGGAGAGAGTTTTAATTGTATTGATATTAAATAATCGTTCCTCTCTCAGCCCGAAGGGCGGTCTCTCAATAAAATGATCTCTTTTCTCTCAGCCCGAAGGGCGGTCTATTAAACAAAACACCTAAAAAAGCATTAAGCATGTGTTCAATTCTCTGACCAAATACACACTAATGCAAACCATACTTATTACTGGAGGAACGGGGCTGATCGGACAGCGACTAAGTTGTATGCTCAAAGAGAGCGACTATAACGTAATACACCTAAGTAGAAAAGAAAACTTGACTACCGAATTTCCAGCTTATCGTTGGGATATACCAAATGGCTTTATAGATAAAACAGCTTTACAAAAAGCGGATCATATTATTCATTTGGCTGGGGCCAATATTGCCGGACATCGCTGGACAAAAAAGTTCAAGAAAATAGCCTTGGACAGTCGTGTAAACAGCCTCAAATTATTGGCAAAAGAATTAAAAAAACTGGAAGAAACGGAGGGGAAAGAACTCAAATCCTTCATTTCTGCCTCAGCTATCGGTTATTATGGTAACAGAGGAGATGAATGGCTAATAGAAAAATCTGCTCCGGGCGACAAAGGCTTCTTGTCTGAAACTACAGTACAATGGGAATTGGCAGCCGATCATGTTGTATCATTGGGTATAAGAGTTGCTTTACTGCGTATTGGAATTGTATTGTCTACAAAAGATGGTGCTTTGCCGCAACTTATGCTGAGTTTTAAGGCAAATACAGGAACCTGGTTTGGCAATGGAAAACAATATTATTCCTGGATACATCTTGATGATATGGCTAGAATGTTTCAATATGCGCTTGAAAATGAACATGTTCGAGGTGCTTATAATGCTGTAGCGCCCAATCCTGTTACCAATAAAGATTTTGTCAAAACCATTGCGAAAGCCCTGAATAAAAAAAGCCTGATGTTTCCTACACCAGCTTTTGCAGCCCGTCTGGCTATGGGAGAAATGGCAGACATTGTTTTGCATGGCAGCCGGGTCAATTCTCAAAAAATACAGGATGCTGGATTCAAGTTTAAGCATCCCGACTTGGAAGCTGCTTTAAAAGACTTGGTGGCAGGGGGCAAATAAGCCATCTTGTTTACTTAACTTTGCATAAAATTGTGTTATCGTGCTAATGTATTATCGTGTTATCGTTTTTGTATACACGTGAAGCACAATAACACGATAACACAACGTAGAATAACACAATAAAATATGCAAGACATCCGTCAACTCAGTCTGGAAGAACTCACCAATTACTTTTTGGAAATGGGTGAAAAGCGCTTTCGTGCCAAACAGGTTTATGAATGGCTTTGGCAGAAATCAGCTCGTTCTTTTGCTGAAATGACCAACCTTTCTAAGAACTTGCGGACACACCTGGAAACCCATTTTCTACTTCGTCCTATCGAAATCGATAAAGTACAGCATAGCTCTGATGGCACGATTAAAACCCGCTTTCGACTATATGACGGCTATTTGATCGAGTCGGTACTGATTCCTGTACCAAGTGAAAAACGCTTTACAGTTTGTGTATCATCACAGGTTGGATGCAGTCTTACCTGTTCCTTCTGTGCCACAGGGCGGATGAAAAGAGAACGGAATCTGGATGCGGGAGAAATTTATGACCAGGTCGTTATGGTAAACCAGCAATCGCTGGAAAAATTTGGACATCCATTGACGAACATCGTTTATATGGGCATGGGAGAGCCTTTGCTAGCCTATAAAAACGTTTTGAAAAGTGTAGAACATCTGACTTCTCCTGAAGGGTTAAATATGTCGCCAAGACGAATTACCGTCAGTACAGCCGGCATTGCCAAAATGATAAAAAAACTGGCAGATGATAAAGTTCGTTTCAATTTAGCCTTATCGCTCCACGCAGCCGATGATACCAAGCGCAACGAGATTATGCCCATCAATGAGCAAAATAATCTCGAAACGCTGATGGAAGCACTTATTTATTTTCATGAACATACTGGCAACCGCATCACCTACGAATACATTGCTTTCAATAATTTCAACGACAACATAGGCGATGCCAAACGTTTGGCAAAATTATGCCGAAGTTTTCCAGTCAAAATCAATATCATCGAATACAATGCCATTGATGATGCCCCTTTCTCCAAATCAGAAGAAGATCGACTCGACATATTCGCCCGCTATTTGAGCGATCATGGTGTCAATGTAACGGTTCGTCGTAGTCGGGGCAGAGATATTGATGCGGCTTGTGGACAGTTGGCTAATAAAGATGCTTAAGGAATGACGCAAGAATAAACTGACTACTCACCCCTCATTCTTAACATTCAAATCCATCCCCGCATAAAACCCAAGATCCTTATCCTTCAGTAGCTTCGTCCAAAAAGCGATCTGCCCTGTATGGTAAGAATAATGCTCCACCACATGAATGATAGAGTTGATTCCCGTCTGCTCAAAGCCCTGCACAGAACGAACCTTCATCAAATCTTCCAAAGTTTGCTGACGAATGACGGAAGTAGCCGCATCAGCAGTTTTCTGCATTTTTTGCTTTAAAGCCTCTCGGTCATGTCCACCTTTGGTAGCAAACTCTGCATCACGAGTGCGTGTATCTGGCTGATTGCCCAGATTAGCAACAATGTATTGGCGAATATTGCCACATAAATGCAAAACCAAATTACCGACACTATTAGAAGACTCATTCGGGCGTTTCCAGATGTCTTCTTCACTAAGCTCATCTAAGCATTGCAGAATACGGGGCGTACTTTCTTCCATTCTGATGATGGATTGACTGAGAAATTCCTGTGTGAAATCGTTCATAAACTACTTAATTACGAATTACGAATGAGTGAATTACGAATATTTGTTAATTTAGGGGAAAAATTCCTAAACAATTATGAAACATGTTTTTACTATTCTATTCTGTGGATTTTTCGGGCTTATCAACGCACATACACCAAAGGTAAGCTCGCCAGAACTTACGCCCCTCCCGATAGCCATCGGGATGAGGGGAATAGAGGGGTGTGTTGACTGGCAAACTAAAAGACAAACAATAGCAAACCTTGCAAGTTCCTTAGCCTTTTCCACCCCCTGCGCCCCCTCCGAAGGGGGAATTAAAGGGGCGGCAGACTACTCCCGACTGATCCTACGCTTTCAGCCAGGCTTAGATCAGTCGACTAAAAAAGCCATATTACAAAGAATTTCACCAAATTTCACGTTACATTATGAACTCGAAGACTTGGGACTGAGTGTTGTAAAAACCGGACTTGACCAGCATAATGACGAAATTTTTCATTTAATATACCATCAACCCCAAATTGATTTTTTTGGCTTTTTTTTCAATGATGGTACTCATGAAATTGGCATATTAGATGAAGTGTTTTTCAAATTAAAACAGGGAGCTGACATCAATGAAATTCAATACGACCAAACCATTTACACCATAAAAAAACACCCTGCCTTAAACCATATTTACACCATAAAAACAAGAAATGCTTATCAAAGCTATCGTCTGGCAAAACGCTTAAATCTACAGGAAGTCGTAGAATTTGCAGAACCTAATTATCTGCTCAATCCCATCGTCCACAACGACCCTTTATTAGACGATCAATGGGCACTGGAAAACAATGGTACTGCTACGGTCGCTAATGGCATTGCCGGAGCAGATATGTCTGTACTGGATACCTGGACGATCACAAAAGGCAATCCTAATATCAAAATCTCGATCATGGATTCTGGCGTGGACACCCTGCATCCTGATCTGATCAATAACCTGCTGCCTGGCTATGATGCTTTTGGAACTGGTACCAATGGTTATCCTACTCCGAATTATCCCGAAGATGCGCACGGAACACATTGTGCAGGCATAGTGGCAGCAGAAGCTGATAATGGGATTGGTATGGCAGGCGTAGCGCCTGAATGTAGCCTCATTCCTGTCCGTATGTTTTTCTATGCAGATACGATTCTGGGCGTTATTCCTTTTTCTACAAGTGAGGCACTGGCAGAAGGCATCCGTTGGGCATGGCAGGATGCTGGGGCAGATATACAAAGCCATTCCTGGAGCTTGCCGGATATTTATTTGCAATTGGGTTTGCCAAGTGGTAATCCGGCTTTGGTAGATGCAGCAATAGAAGAAGCGACTACGCTGGGGCGTAATGGAAAAGGATGTCTGTTATTTTTTTCGAGTGGCAATGAAAATGCCGATGCGGCCAACTGGCCAGGCAGATTACCCAATGTGATGGCAGTAACAGCGACGTCTATGTGTGACGAAAGAAAATCACCCGATTCTTGCGATGGGCAGGATTGGGGCGGTAATTATGGTGCTGATATAGATTTTGGAGCGCCTGGCGTGGAGGTTTATGCAACAGATATGCGCGGTCCTTTGGGGGTATATGTCTCAGATTATCGCCCCGATTTTGGTGGCACTTCAGCTTCTTGCCCCAATGCTGCGGGTATAGCGGCTCTAATGCTTTCTGTAGATGCTACATTGATGCTTGATGAATACCGTCAGCGCATGAGCGAAGGCTGTGATAAAGTGGGGGGCTATGCCTATGATTCTACTGCGGTGTATGGTAATTGGTCGCAGGAGCTGGGGTATGGACGCCTCAATGCCTGGAAATGTGTTGCGCCCCTGGCAGGCATTACAGGTACTCATGAAGTTGCTGGGCAAGACTTATTTACGGTGTACCCTAATCCGGCTGACCATGAACTTATTGTAAAAATAAATACAACAAAAAACACAACACTAAGACTGATAAATGCTTTAGGGCAAACTCTTGTTGAGCAGGCTGTTTTGGGGGGAATAGTATTGAATACCAATGATATACCAGCAGGTTTGTATTTTATTCAAATAGAAAAAGAAGGGCAATTTTTCTCAGAAAAGATCATTGTTCAGCATTAATGTAGAAGCGAGAAGCGAGATGTTTTTGTATACAACAAGTAGCACAATAACACGATAACACAATAATACGATAACACAACAAATAAAGAAAAATCATCTTGAAATATGAAAACAGCCTATTTATTGATACTTTTGCTCTTCACAAAACAAATATACTATGAAGTATTCTGTCGATAAACAGGAGGCATATACCCTACTTAAGTTGAGTGAAAACAATTTGAACACTCTGGTAGCTCCTGATCTAAAATCTCAGTTATATATTATTCAGAGCGAAGGAGCGCAGAATGTTATTTTTGATCTCAGCGAAGTAGAATATGTAGATTCTTCCGGTCTCAGTGCCATTCTTACAGGACACCGTCTATGGAAAGATAATGGAGTATTTGTGGTGACTGGTGTACAAAGTGATAGTGTAAAAAAACTCATCGAAATTTCTCAGTTGGAACCCATTCTAAATATAGTTCCAAGTGTTCAGGAATCCATTGATTTTGTTAAAATGGATATACTGGAAAGAGAAATAGATGGAGGCGAGGAAGAATAAAGCCATATCAGGAAACACAATAAACGTAAATCATCCCGAATTTATTAAGGAGTAAGAAATGTCCATAGTTGATGGTCAATAGTCCATAGTTGAAGTAATAAAGTACTCCAGTTTACCAGATGACACATGTATTTTGCAACGCAAAATGAGAGGCAATAGGGC
This sequence comes from Saprospiraceae bacterium, assembly GCA_020627965.1. Taxonomy (GTDB): domain Bacteria; phylum Bacteroidota; class Bacteroidia; order Chitinophagales; family Saprospiraceae; genus JAHDEO01. Next base: position 14,042 of record JAHDFX010000009.1, read on the forward strand.
GTTAAGACTAGAAAGCAGCTATCGACCATGGACTGTCGACTATCGACCTCTTATAATTTCTATTTTGACCAAAATTCTGGATGACTCATGTTTTAACCACATAAACACCATGTTCAGAACGACACATATTACCTGCGAAGAATGTGGGGAAGAATTCCTTGCCAAACTTACTTTGTGTTTCAATACATGAAACAGCTTGCCAAGCCCCTATCCAATAGGCTTGTTACTCTTTAATAAGTGCCGCTCTGAAATTCAGATTTTTTTGATAGTTTTTCTCAAAAAATTAGTGCATAGCCCCGCTACGGACTCATTTTTTGAGGAAAAATAGCGGAAAAAGATGTTTTCAGAGGGGTGTTAATTAAAGGGTAACAAGTCTAATAAAAAAAGGAAGCAGATTCAAAATCAATCTGCTCCCCCATTTTGTGCTATTCAGGAAGCTGCCATAATGAGCAGCTACTAGTCTCTTATTGTCGTCAGACGGCACTATCTACTACCAAAGACTTCTCCTTCTTCTACTTGATGTCTTCACACCCAAAGCCCCAAGCAAACCTCTCGTCAGCTCTCTGGCAACGGTGCGGCCAATTTGTCGGGTAGCCGTATTGTCCATCACATTTTCCAACATGCTTTTCTCCTTCTTCTTACTACGGGAAGTAGACTTGGCAGCTTTCTCTTGTTGTTTCTTTATTTCTTCCTGATGCTCTTCCTTTTTGGCAAGCTCTATCTTTTCGCCTAAGATTTCATAAGCACTTTCACGATCTACCTCAATATTATACTTCTTGATGATCTCCGACTTTTTCATAATATCCTTGATCTCCTTATCCGTCAGTACATCCATTCTGGACTGTGGCGCACGGAGTAAAGTATGTGCCAGTGGAGTAGGAATACCCTTTTCGCTCAATGCAGTCACTAAAGCCTCTCCAATACCTAGCGTAGTCAGCAATTCATCCGTTTCATAAAAATCAGTAAGCGGATAATTTTGTGCTGCCAACTTAATAGCTTTACGATCTTTTGCTGTAAAAGCACGTAAAGCATGCTGTATTTTCAAACCTAACTGACCCAGTACCGCATCTGGAATATCCGTAGGGTTTTGAGTAACGAAGTACAGACCAACTCCTTTAGAGCGGATCAATTTAACAATCGCTTCTATCTGATCCAATAATGCATCACTAGCTTCATTAAACACAAGGTGTGCTTCATCAATAAAGATCACCAATTCCGGTTTGCCTGCATCACCTTGTTCTGGTAAGGTAGCATATATCTCTGCCAGCATTTGTAGCATGAAAGTAGAGAATAGTTTTGGTCTGTCCTGCAAATCTGTCAGACGGACAACAGAAACCATACCTTTACCATCTTCCTGACGAATCAGGTCTTCTATTTCAAAAGATACTTCGCCAAAGAAACGATCTGCTCCCTGCTGCTCAATCTCTATGATCTTACGGGTGATCGCACCGGTAGAAGCTGTTGACATACGTCCGTATTCTTCTTCTGCTTCCTCTTTGCCTTCGCCAGTCATGTATTGCAAAGTCTTTTTGAAATCTTTCAGATCGACCAGTGGAATATTATTGTCATCACAATATTTGAAAACAACAGAAACGATACCACTTTGCGTACTATTCAATTCCAATATCTTTGAAAACAGAACAGGACCGAACTCCGTCACTGTAGCACGTAAGCGTGCACCAGGTTCGTCAGATAAAGTCAGAAATTCTACAGGGCTGGTACCAATTTCAAAAGGAATACCGATTTTTTCATGCCTTTCGTCAATTTTTTTGTGCCCAGGACTTGGAGCAGCAATACCACTCAAATCTCCTTTTATATCCATTAACAAAACGGGAACGCCGTTATTGGAAAGCTGTTCTGCCAAAATTTGCAGTGTTTTTGTTTTCCCTGAACCTGTAGCACCAGCAATTAAACCGTGACGATTGATCGTTTTTAAAGGAACTTTGACGAGTGAATTGGTCTGGCACTCACCATTAAGCATAGCGCCTCCAAGTACAATGGATTCACCTTCAAAAGAATAGCCGTCTTCTATGGTCTTAATAAATTGGTCTTTTTGCGACATAATTGTTTGATTTTTTTCTCCTATTTCAAGAATAAATATTTTTTTTACTAACTTGGCCACTAATATACTGACATTACATTAAACCACGTGAACCGAATTATGAGCTTTTTAATAAAATTACCCTCCCAATGCTTTGTAAACTAAAGTCATAAGTGTTTTTAGGTATGCCTTTTTTGTACCTGTACTTCATCCGTTCTTTACTCAAAGTTCGACTGTGAGGGTCTTCATTCAGGTAGAAAAGTAATTCCTAAAACTGTCAATTACTTATTTACAAACTAAAAAGCCCCCTCCTATGTTCACATAATTCATTCTAGGTTATCATTATCCTTTGATAATTTTTTTACCTGTTATAGTAATGTTCTTGAATAGTAATTTACTTTACTACTCATTTATTTTTCATTAAAATAAAATGACCTTTTCTATGAAAAACCGAAAACTAACTATCACGATACTCTTCGCAGTAGTGTTGATTATTGGCTTTGTTATGCTGTTAAGACAGACAAATACTAAAAATGACACATCTTTAGCAACAAATGGTGATAAACCAAAGACTGAAAAACCAACGAAACAGCCTAATACGGACGGTGTAAAGCTAAAAGCTAATAAGCAGGTAATAACGACTCCGATTAAAGCTATCCGTGGAGGAAAAACAACAGCTAATCCCGCAACAAACCAAGACAATAGCAATATAAGACTTGTTGCTCCAGGCAACCGAAAAGCTAGTACAACCAAACCAACTGTGAATAATTCAAATATCAGACTGATTCCAGGTGGTGTTCAGGGAGCTTCTAAAGAGCAGGAAATTCAAAAACTGAATAAAATGTTACAAAATGCCTCATCTCCTGCCGAAAAAGCTAAAATTAAAAGCAAATTAAACACAGTACAATAGACAGAAATCCAAAACGAAAATTATGAAAAACAAATTTATAAATTTCTCTCTTGCTTTACTATTCTGCTGCTTCGGCTTTCAGAATGTATATGCAGATATAACGAATCCAGCCGCAGCAGGTACATATACCTGTAACGGAGATGGCACAGTGACCATCAACGTTGAGGTAACATATATGTCTGCCTCTACTGAGTGGTTAGATTGTGTAACAGTTACTTTCCCGGCAGGCTGGCAGTATGTAAGCAGTTCCGCTACCAGTGGAGGTGCTGATCTCAGTACAGTTGGTAGTAATGTGGCAGCCTTTGGTAATGCAGCTTTTTGCCCGGCTGGTGATTCTGATTTTGGACCAATGGGAGGAAGCCCTGATAATTTTACTTTCATTATGACACCTCCGGCAGGATTCACAGAAGGAGATTGTACGACTGCTGCCGATGGTGACCCTATTTCTTTCACCTGGACATATGCCGGTGATGGTTATGGTAATGCTGGTGCGTCTTCTCCTGGCGTAAATGGAGGAGAGGCAACGACACAAACAGACTTAGTAGATGATGGTTCTACTGTTCCGCCTCCACCATGTGAAAGTGGTACTTTGGTGACTCCAAATCCTATTGACGTGTGTCCGGGAGAAACGTTTGATTTTGAAGTTACAGGTGAAATCATTCCTACAGGTGGAGACTATTCACTACAGTTTGTTGCTGCAGGAGGAACAGGAGGTACAGCCTCTGGCACTTTTACTATTGGTGGTGTACCAAACCCCTGGACCCTAGATGCTGGAGTTAATGGTATTCTCGCAGCGAACGGTTTAGCAGACCTTGTCGGTACATGGGAATTGACAGGTATAGCTGAAGACGCTAACGGAAGTCCTTGTACACCAACAACTGCTCCGCTTACAGTTAATTTTCTTGATCCTGCTGACCCTAATACTGCTAATGTTTGTACGATAGTTACAGATTGTATTGCGGGTACATTGAATACGCCCGGACCAGTAGATGCCTGCCCTGGAGATGTTATTGATTTTGGGCCTACAGGAACGACTGTTCCTACGGGAGGTGGTTTTGAAGTTAATTTTGACGGCACGACTACCGGGGGAACAGGAGGTTTAGCTGGTGGAGTTACGCTATTGACAGGTGTTACACCCCCATATTCTTTCGATGAAGACCTAAATGGTATACTTAGTAGCAATAGTCTTGCTGCATTTGCAGGTACATGGCTGGTAACAGGTTATGTTACCGATGGGGCAGGAAACAGGTGTGATTCTACAGCTGTACTTACAGTTAATTTTCTTGATGCTGCTGATCCTGCATGTAGCGGTACGCCTGTATGTGATGCGAATCCTGATACACCTACTGCTGCCGCAAACTGTGGTGGTACAAGTCATGTGGTGACTTTTGGTGGAGCTTGTGCTTTAGCTTCTGCTCCTACGGCAGGCAGTACAGCCGGATTTACATTATTCTATGAAACTGATGGTGCCAATCTTATTGATGCCTCAGGCTATACAACAGGGGCAGATATATTAGCTAATATCAATTCAGGAGCCGCAGGTGAGGTGATATTCTTTGGTGAAACTGGTGATTGTACTGGTATTACAAGTGGAGTACAGTTTGGTAATATTACTTGTGATCCTATTACCTTAGATATATATGTAGTGCCTACAGAAGACGATGGTGCCGGAGGTACTGGTATTGACGGAACTTGTCCGATTTCTATAGTTACGATTACGATCAATCCTCAGCCACAGGCGCCCACTATTGTTCGCGATAATGCAACTTGTACTTATAGCTACGTATTTAATTGTGATGGTAGTGCAGGGGCAGTAACAGATGCCAGTGCAACGGTTTTGCCTGGATTAACTCCGGGGGATGCAGCAACTACAGTTGATGTAGATGTAACGAATTCTGCTGGATGTTCTGCAACTTATACAGGTCTGGCTGTTGAAGCTTGTCCTTTTGTTGGAATGTGTTCTATCACGCCAGACGCAGCAACAAGTATTGCCTGTGATGATGGTGGTACAGCAGGTGATCCCGCTGATGATACATTTACATTTACGATTACGGTAAATGGTGCTAATACTATGCCTGGCGCTAGTGGAACGTTTAGTGACGACCAGGGCAATGCAAATGTAGCCTATGGTACAGCAGTCAACTATGGCCCATTCCCGATCAGTGGCGGAGATGTTACAATTAATTTCACGGACACAGATGATACTGGATGTACTGGTATGATGATGGCAACAGCACCAATGACTTGCTCTAATGCCTGTATCGTTGATGGCGGAACATTATCTACAACCTCAGCAACTACGGTATGTGCGCTGGATGGCAATGCAGATATAATTGATGCAGTAGCAGGTGGGGATCAGGCAGGTGATAATTTTGGCTGGTTGATTACAGATGGGGCAACAGGAGATATTTTATCAATGGGTGTTATGGCATCTGGTTCTGCTACCTTCTCTCCAGACTTAGAAGGCGCACCAGTTGGCACTTGTAATATTTATGTAATTGCTTGGAATGGTAATTTGACAGGAGCTGACCAGGGTTCTAATATAAGCGGTATTACTAGTGATGAATGTTTTGACCTGAGCGATACTCCAATAGCAGTTACTCGCGAAGACTGTCCTGATGGTGTTACACTGAATCTAAGTGATCCTTGTAACTGTTTCTTCGGTATTGATACAGACGGAGACGGTATTAACAACCTGGCTCGTGCAGAAATTGTTGTTACACCTGGTGTTGCTCCTTACTCAGTAACTTCTTTGACTGGGGCTCAATTATACGATGATACAGGAGCGCCTTTAACTCAGGCAGGTATTGCAGCTTTAATTAATGCGGCCGATCCAGGAACAGGTGTACCATTTAATTTCTATGTATACATTACTGCTGATGGAACATCCACTTACACTATGACAGTTGTTGATGCTGCTGGTGCTTCTGATGATGTCTCTGGTGGACCTTGTACAGTTTGTACTGGTGAGCCTATCCCAACAGCTTCGGAATGGGGTTTAATTATTCTTGCTCTAATTCTGTTAAGCTTTGGAGCAGTATTTATCCGTCAAACAGAAGGAAAAATGGCTGGAAATACTGGATTAAATCTGCCTATAGGCGATGGTATTCGTATGCCTTTTGAGCGTCAACTTTATTTCAAAGCATTGCTTTGGACAGGTTTTATCGCTTGTATAGCGGCTATTTGCTCACTGCTTATTTATGGTGAAATCACAATGACCGACATCGTTGGTTCTATTCTAGCTGCGCCGGTATTCACTTATTTAATGCATATATTCTTTATTGACGAAGCGTCAGAAAAATAAATGTCTAAGAAAACAAAAAAGAAGACTTCTGCCCCTTCTGCAAAATCAGGAGGGAAGAAAGTCGATAAGAAACCGATAAAGAAAAATTTCATGGAGGGGTGGCGTTCACGTTCACCCCTCCTGAAATTTCTTGCCTTTTTCGTTGCTTTTATGCTGGTGTTCTATGCTATTTATGTGTCTAAATGGTTCCAGGAAGGTCCCTTGGCAGCCATCATGAACTTTGATGCGAGTATTAGCAGCTTTTTGCTTAATTTACTAGGAATGGGAACTACAGCCGCTGGAGATACTGTCGGCAGAGGTGATTTTTCAGTAAGTATAGAAGGTGGATGTGATGGTATAGAGGCAATCGCTATTTTTGCGGGCGCTGTACTGGCTTATCCCAAACCATTTGCAAGAAAGTATAAAGGCATTGTAATAGGAGTTATATTTTTATTGGTGATGAATATTGTCAGAATCATGACCTTATACATCACTGGGGTTTATGCTCCCATGTTGTTTGATATTATGCATGTTGATGTTTGGCAGGTTATTTTTATTGCACTCGCAATTGGTTGCTGGCTGGTATGGATGCAATCGGTCATAAAATATGAACGGGCAAATGAAGCAAGTTAATCCAATATTTCTTCTTGTTGGCAAGTTTTTATTGATCTTCACCGTTGTAGCAGTAGGTTTATACTACGCTGGGTTCAATAAAGCATATACGTATATTTTAGGTAATAGTGTAAAAGCCGTTTACGATGATAAAAAGTATGGGAAAAGTGGACTGACAGATGTCCTACTCCCCGGAGAAGACAATAATAAAACGGATGAATTAAGAATATTCCTGCTTGATACAGAAGAAATTGCCAGGATCAAACAGGCAAGGGCAGCGGGGCAGCAGACAGGAGCTTTTCGCCCTCAGCTTATTCAGGTCAATATTTGGGATCACGCAGGCTTATTTTTGGTATTCTTTATTGCTTTAGTGATTGCATCTGCCACCAACTGGAAGCGGGCTTTAATAACTTTAGGTATAGGCTTGCTTATTTTACATGTATTTTTTGTTTGGAAAACGGGGCTTAGAGTATACTTTGAATTTTACCATCAAGGGATTGGTGGTGTAGAGCCGGGTTCGTTTTGGAAAGGAATAACTGGTTTCCTACATAATTTTTTCAAACTATTGAATGCAAATTTGTTTATAGTTATCATACTATGGTTGTTATTAGCTTTTCGGATTGATGATTTTCAGAAATTTGCTCAAAAACTGTTTCCTTCTGAATAAGCTTTTATTAAAAAAACTCACACTAAAGGTATGCTCAAAAATTGTTTGAACATACTATTAAACTGGTATCAAAACATATTGAAATGAAGCATCTACAGGGCTTTGGTTTCTTTTGGCTTTGCCTTGCTTTTAATATTCAAGGTTATACACAGCCTTTGGAAAAACCTGTTGTTGGTGATGTAGAAACTGATATTGCCGTAAGAAATTTGTATGAATTGAATTCTGGAAAGCTTGATTTCAGCCCTATGTTCTACAGGAATGGGTTGGTATTTGTATCTACAAGAAATTCGTCAACTGCTGGCAATACCGATCCTGCCATCAATGAACTTTTCATGGACTTATACTATGCGCCATTAGATAAAAATGGGTTTTCTTCGGTACAAAATTTTTCATCATTTATTAACACGACTTACCACGAAGGGCCTGCAACTTTTGACAAAGCAGGTAATACAATGTTTTTTACCAGAAATACTTTCCGAAAAGGTAGAATAGGCTTTATTGGCAAGCGGAGCTCTAAACTGAAAATTTATTCGGCTGACAAGAGTATAGACTGGGGAAATGTTCAGGAATTATCTTTTAATGATGATCGTTATAATTATTGTCACCCTGCACTTTCTGCTGATGGACGCTATTTATACCTTTCTTCAGATTGCCCCGGAGGCTATGGTGGGCATGATTTATATGTTTCTGAATATCGAGATGGAAATTGGCAAAAACCTGTCAATCTTGGACCTGAAATAAATACAGATGGCAATGAATTATTTCCTTTTATACATAATGATGGAACATTGTATTTTGCCTCTAATGGTCATTTGGGTTATGGTGGGCTTGATATTTACTATAGTTTTAAAAATAAAACTGGTGAAAACCAGTGGAGCGAACCCGAAAACATCAGAAGTCCTTTTAATTCCCGTCAGGATGATTTTGGCTTTATCCTGAATATAGATAAAACACGAGGTTATTTTTCTTCCAATCGGGCAGGCGGTATGGGTGGAGATGATATATACGCATTTTCAGGAAATGTACTGTTTGGGCCTCCTCCTGTAGAAAAAAGAGAACTAGCGATTAAAGTGATAGAAAAAAAGACAGGAAAGTCAATTCCCGGAGTTAACATTGCGCTAGAGCGCTGCACAGATGGTATAAACCCGAACTCAGGCAGCAAAATTACAGGATCTGGTGGCAATGTTCGTTATCGGGTCATTTGTGATGAATTGTATTGTCTGGTAGCGGAGAAAAGCGGTATGTTCACAACTCAAAAAACTTTTAATTTAGCTAATTGCGAATCTACAGAGATCGAACTTGAAATGGATTATCGGCTTGCGTTTTTCTTTGGCAAATTGAAAGACAGCAGAGGAGGTTATATGAGCGATGCTCATATAACATTGGTAAACGATTGTACCGGAGAACATACAGAAACATTGACCAATGAAAAAGGATACTTTATACTGAAGGGAGATTGCTCATGCTCTTATACAATCACAATTAAAAAAGATGGTATGCAAACGCTGACAGAAAAAATAGGTGAAGATTGTAATGGCAATGTAGCCATAAACCTTAAAATGGAAGAATTAGATTTTTCATACCAGATCGGACAAGTGAAAACTTTAGAAAACTTACATTTCAAGTATGCTGAATGGAAAGTAAGCCCTGAAGCTGAAAAGGCGCTGGAACCTTTAATAATTGCAATGACAGAAAATTCTAACATGAAGATAGAAATAGCTTGTCATACAGATGCTCGGGGCGACGACATGTATAATTTACAATTATCGCAGAAACGAGCAGAGTCAGTCAGGCAATATTTGATCGGGAAAGGCATTGAAGCAGTCCGTTTAACTGCAAAAGGATATGGTGAAACTCAGTTGCTCAATACTTGCTCCAATGGGGTAAGATGTTCAGAAGAAGAACATCAACGCAACCGTCGGGCTGAATTTAAAGTCTTGTATTTAGGACAATAACTTCAAGAATTAAGATTTTGGTTTCATTTGGTTTTAACCCTCACTCTTTTTTTTGAGTGGGGGTTTTTCTATTTTGTGCTGAAAATTAAGATAAAATGAAATTAGCTGTTATTGATCTGGGAACCAACACCTTTCATCTATTAATTGTACAACCTGCTGCAAATGGTCAGTTTGAAGAATGTTTTCGTAAACGCGTTTTTGTACAATTAGCAGAAGATGGCATAGAGAAAATTGGGGAAAAAGCCTTTGAACGAGGACTCAACACCCTCAAAGAATATAAAAAAATATTAGATGAACATGGTGTAGAAAAAGTTCAGGCTTTCGGGACTGCCGCTTTACGTCGAGCTAATAATGCAAGTGAGTTTCGGGCTGCTATCAAAAAAGCAACAGGTATTGAAGTGGAGGTAATAAGCGGCAATGCAGAAGCTCAATTGATTACCAAAGGCGTGCGTCAGGCGGTGCCATTTGGTAAGCAAACAGTACTGATAATGGATATTGGTGGTGGCAGTGTTGAATTTATTCTGGCCAATGATGAAGAAATTTTCTGGGCACAAAGTTTCCAGGTTGGGGTAGCCGTATTACATCATGAATTTCATAAAAGTGACCCCATTGACAAAACGGAAATTCAAAAAACAGAAGCTTTTCTGGATGAACAACTTCAACCTCTCTGGCAAATATTACAAAAATATAGCCCGGACATACTGGTTGGAGCGTCAGGAACATTTGATGTATTGGAGGCTATGTTGATCGAACACAAACCCGACCCTTTACATACGATGATCCAGGCAAAAGACTTTTACCCTATTCATGACAAAATTGTTGCTGCTACACTTGCTGAACGTCTCAAAATGGATAAACTCCCCAGTCAAAGAGCTAAATTGATTGTTATTGCTTTGATTTTGATAAAAACTGTTTTACAACACATTGAAATAGAAAAAATAGCTGTATCCATGTATGCGATGAAGGAAGGTATGCTGGCAGAAATGATGAAATAAACTTTATCAGCATAAAGTCTAATAAAAAGGTGATACCCTAAAATAACCTCGATTTCCTCCAAAACCTAATGGTCGACTGGGCATCACCTCTGGATAATGGTTGGTTGTTTTTTGGACAATTCACCAAAACCATTCTTTACACAATATTAAAAGTGCGGATAAATAAGACAGCGATCAAAAAATTTAACACTCAAATTCTCTAAATCTTACAATGAGGAGCTATTTATACCAATTTTAACACTTCCTTAGTAATAATTCGATACATTTAAAGCATCATTATTTACATTAAACACGTTCTAAAATTGTACTACACATAAAAAAAATGTAATTTTGCGAGCTATGTGGAAATCATACTTTTCAAACATTCTCTTGGTATTTGTTGCTTTTACCTTGGTTTCATTAATTTCTTCCTGTAGCAGCGACTTTGAAAAAATTCGTAAACAGGACGATTTTGGCTTGAAATATAAAAGAGCCATGGAATACTATGAGCAAGGCGATTTTTATAAAACACAGGTATTACTGGAACAGGTGATGCCGTTTTATAAGAACAAGGAAGAAATTGAGGATATTTATTTTACTTATGCCAATACGCACTACAAAATGAACAAATTCATTCTTGGAGCGTATTACTTTAAGAACTTTGCTACAACATTTCCTAATAGCAAATATGAGGAAGAAGCAAGCTTCATGGCGGCTTATTCTAATTATAAGGTTTCGCCTAAATATAGATTAGACCAAACCTATACCGACAAAGCCATTGATGCTATGCAATTATTCATCAATACACACCCTGATAGCGAACGTATACCGGAGTGTAATCGCCTTATAGATGAATTGCGTCGCAAAAAAGAATTAAAAGCATTTGCACAGGCAGATTTATACTTCAAATTAAATGATTATAAAGCAGCTCGTCATACCTATCAGTCGGTATTAAAAGATTATCCCGATGCATTGGAGGCAGAACGGGCACGTTTTATGATTGTAAAATCAGACTATAAGCTGGCTCAGAATAGTATTGAGCTAACTCAGATCGAACGTTTTCAGGATGCAGTAGAGTCTTACAAAGACTTTATAGATCGCTATCCTTCCAGCGAATATTCTAAAGAAGCTCAGGATTTATACAACTCTTCTTTGGAACGGATAGAACGTTTAAGCACAGAATAATTGAAAATAATCAGGAAGATAATAACATAACAATAATATGGATATTAAAAAAAGAGCACAAGGTTTACCGGCAAACATAGAGCCGCAAAATGTTATGGATTTTGTAGAAGATACAGGTAATATCTACGAATCTCTAGCTGTTATCTCTATTCGTTCAAACCAAATTTCTAGAGCTCTCAAAGAAGAGCTTCTGGCTAAATTGGAAGAATTTGCCGTAGCCAATGAAAATCTTGAAGAAATTCACGAGAACAAAGAGCAAATCGAAATTTCCCGTTTCTATGAGCGTCTCCCAAATCCAGCGCTTATCGCTACTCACGAATATATGAATGATCAATTACACCATCGCTATCGTGAAGATGATGGGAAAACTAAAGTAGGCAAAAATACACGTGTTTATCACTAAAAATACACTGTATTCAATAAAGTCTTACAATCGACAAAAACATAAAAAAGATAGAATAGTCAATGTACTGTTCTGTCTTTTTCTGTAAATAGCGCAATGGAGTTAAAAAATAAAAAAGTCATTCTGGCTGTAAGTGGCAGTATCGCTGCATATAAAACTGCTTTTCTAATGCGTTTACTTATCAAAGCGGGTGCCGAAGTAAAAATCATTATGACACCTGCCGCAACGGACTTCATTACCCCGCTTACGCTCTCCACACTTTCTAAAAATCCGGTACATAGTAATGTAAGTTCAGGAGAAGGCTGGAACAATCATGTTGAATTAGGACTATGGGCAGATGCTATGGTGGTAGCCCCCGCTACAGCCAATACACTGGCAGGCATGGCAAATGGCTTATGTAATAACATGCTGCTCGCAGTCTATCTCTCTGCCAGATGCCCTGTTTTCTTTGCTCCTGCAATGGATTTAGACATGTGGACACATCCAGCTACTCAAAATAACATCAATAAACTACAAGAATACGGGAATCACCTTATTCCGGTCGGACATGGTGAACTTGCCAGTGGCTTGGTCGGAGCCGGACGAATGGCAGAACCGGAAGACATTGTAAATATGTTGGCTGAGTACTGGCTCAAAGAAGAAACAGAACAAGATTTGGCTGGCAAGAAGGCATTGGTCACCTCAGGCCCTACGCACGAAGCCATAGACCCGGTAAGGTTTATCGGCAATCGTTCTACAGGGAGAATGGGGGTGTCATTAGCAGAGGAATTAGCACGCCGTGGAGCTGAAGTTACACTAGTGACAGGCCCAGTAAGTATTCAGGCAAAAGGCAAAAACATCAAAACAATTTCAGTCAAATCGGCGCAGGAAATGTACGAAGCCAGCATCGCTTGTTTCCCCGAAATGGATATAGCTATAATGGCAGCAGCCGTAGCAGATTACACGCCCAAAACAGTTTCAGCCACCAAAGTAAAAAAGAAAGCAGGCGATATGAGTATCGAACTGAAACGTACTAAAGATATTGCCTATGAACTCGGTCAGCTCAAAAAAACAGGACAAATCACAGTTGGTTTTGCACTCGAAACAAACAACGAATTAGAAAATGCTGGTAAAAAACTAAAAAAGAAAAATTTCGATTTCATCGTACTCAATTCTCTGAACGACAAAGGGGCTGGCTTTCAGCACAATACCAATAAAGTCACCCTTATAGATCAGGCAGGCAATATAGAAGCCCATGAACTAAAATCAAAGCAACAAGTAGCTAAGGATATTGTGAATTATTTTGCCAAAATCAAGAAGTCTTCCGAGTCTTGAATAAGCCAATCAAGATTTCTTTTTCTTATTTCCCCAGTATCGACGTTTTTTCTTAGCGTCTCCTTGTTTGTTGTTGCTTTTAGGCGAATCATTATCAGACTTAGGCTGCCCGTTATTGCCACTCTTAGGCTTGTTTGTATTTTGCTTATTCTTTTGCTGGTTGTCTGATTTACTATTTTTAGGTCTTTTATCCTGCTTCTTTGATGAACTTCCAGTGGGAGTATTGCTTCCCGATTTTTTCTTATCAGATTTATTTCTGCTTGAACGACTGCTACTCCCCTGTTTGTTGTATTTGTCAGAATCACGTTTACTATTCCTGCGATCATTACGTTTTTTCCCTCCTCTTCTTCTTCGCTTTTTTTCTTCCGGTGGTAGCTCTATAACACCCGTTACATCTACAAAGCCCTTGTCTTCATCTTCGGAAGATTTACCACTTTCATATGCAGCAAACATAGCATCTCTGTCAAGTAATTCTTCAGGTTTTTCACCTCGTTTGTTCATCGCTTGTATTTCATGAACTCGCTCTTTAGGCAGTTGATAAAATTTAGAAAAAGGCTGATCCCGATAACTATAATACATCAGTCCCTTAAAAATATCGGTCTTCACCAAATGGGCAATCCCTACTTTAGTTTCAATACGATCTGCTTTTTTAGGAAAGCCTTTAAGGGCATCCAGATAAGTATCCAGTTCATAATTCAGACAACATTTCAATCGTCCGCATTGACCCGATAATTTAGATTGATTAATGGCAATGTTTTGATAGCGTGCCGCCGCCGTAGAAACGGATTTAAAACCACTTAACCAGGTAGAACAACACAATTCACGACCACAGGAACCCAGTCCACCAATACGAGCTGATTCTTGCCTTGCACCGATCTGGCGCATTTCAATTTTTACCTTAAATTCTTTGGCATAATGACGGATCAATTCTCGAAAATCTACCCGTCCGTCGGCAGTATAATAAATAGTTACTTTTCGTTTGTCTCCTTGATATTCGGTATCACCAATCTTCATGTCCAGCCCCAGGTTTCGGGCAATGACACGGGCTTTTACCATCGTATTACGCTCCGCTTCTCTAGCTTCCTGCAAGCGTTCCAAATCTCGTTCATTGGCTTTGCGGACGATGGTCTGAAAGAAATTATCTTCCCGAACCCGCTTTTTCTTCATCTGTAACTTAACCAATTCGCCAGTTAGTGATACTCTACCTATATCAAAACCGCCACTTTTAGCTTCTACGACCACCATATCTCCAGTAATGGCTTTGGAATAAGGCGGGTTATAATAAAAACCCTTTCTTGCTCCATGCTTAAAGCTAACTTCTACTATATTAAAATCATAAGTATCTGGCATATCTACATTAGATAACCAGTCAAAAGTATTAAGTCGGTTACATCCGCCTGAAGCGCAATGTCCGTTATTTTTACAGCCTCCCGGCGTACTACCACAGCTTGTACATCCCATTGTATATGTTTTTTGTGTTATTGTATTTTCGTGTTATCGTGTTATCGTGCTAATGTGTTATCGTATTGTTTGTATTTAAAACATTGGTACGACAACATATTAACACGATAACACACTAGCACATTAACACATTAACACGATATATCTCAAAAATCACTTCGCTACTGCTACCTGCCTACGCAAGATAGTATTTAATTGTATCGAAGCATCCAGAAATAATGCCTTGGGGTTGGCATTTCTTTCTATATAATAATAACTATCGTTCAATAGTTGTGCAATTCGTTCTACTTGCTCAAAATTGATGACTTTTGTCATATTTTGAGCCGTTTTTAATTCGGCACCCTGTAAGCGGATATTCGTATTCCCGGTCATTCGTATCACCAGAAATTCCCGCATAAAGTGCAAAGCATAGCTGAGTAATTGCTTCTGATTTTCTCTACCCAGTTTGGCGAAAGCATCTACCCAGTTGACCATCTCTAAGCCATTGCCTTTATAGCAAACCCGAAACCACTTCAGAAACATCGTCGCATGGTCATTTTCCTGGCTTTGTAATAAGCCTAAAGCTTCATTATAATTGCCATCTGCCAGAAAAGCTATACGTTGAGCTTCTTGCTCTTCAATATTCACATTGGCGCTAAGCCCTCTTATAATATCGGTATCCCTGAGTTTATTGATATTCGTGATCTGACAACGGGATAAGATCGTATTCAAGATCAATTCCTGGTTTTCTGCAACTAATATAAATAGTGTTTTCTGAGGTGGCTCTTCTATCAGTTTTAATAAGCGATTCCCTTCTTTTTTCAAATATTCTGGCAACCAGATAATCAAAATCTTGTACTCTGCCTCATAAGTCTTAAAACTGAGCTTTTTGATAATATCCACACATTCGTCTCGTGTAATATTACCTTGCTTATTGTCAGCTCCCAGTCTTTGCAGCCAATTATTGACATCCATGTAAGGGTTTTCTGCTAATGCTGCTCGCCATTCTTTCAAAAACTGCGTACTGATAGCTTTACTGCCTACTGTGGGGTAAGAATAATGAAGATCGGGATGAATACCTTTTGCTATACGTGTACAGTTTCTACAAGTTCCGCAAGAATCGGTTTCTGTTGGTTGCTCACAATTCACATATTGCGCGTAAGCCACAGCTAAAGCTAGTTTCCCACAACCTCTAGGGCCCAGAAATATACGGGCATGAGCCATTCTGTCAGACTTGACCGACTGACATAATTGCTGCTTAACAGCTTCTTGCCCTATGATATCCTTGAATTGCAATCGTTTTATAAAATTATTTTAAACTCTTCACAGTCATTAACAGAAAATCCAATGCCTTCGAGTAATCCAATGTATCGTAATCCAGTCCAATTTTTCTGATATTATTATAATAATTAGACTTATTTTGATAATATCAAATTAATGAATATTCAGCATCATCGAAGACCGAAGCCTAACGACCACATTTAAATAAAAGGAAAGAAAGCTCAGATACCCGTAACAGCATTCACTATTTCTTCGCTACAGGGATCAGCACCAGAGCCAAAGGTGTGCGTCAATTCACCGGATTCATTAATGAGATATTTATGAAAATTCCAACGTACCTCGCTATCCATGATACCATTTTTCGACTTTTCGGTCAGCCATTGGTATAATGGGTGTATATCGTCTCCGGTGACGGAGATTTTTGCAGTCATGGGGAATGTTACCCCGTAATTTAAGGAACAAAAAGTCTTGATCTCTTCATTATTGCCGGGTTCCTGATTGCCAAAATTATTGGCAGGGCAACCCACGACGACTAATATATCCTTAAATGTTGTATACAGTTCCTGTAATTGGGCATATTGTGGCGTATATCCGCATTGCGAAGCCACATTGACCAACAGAATTTTTTTGCCTTTAAAATCTGCAAAATCAATTTCCTCTCCCGCTAATCCTTTTACTTTAAATGTATATATTGAAGTCATTACTGACGTTTATGTTAGCAAATTTACAATTTTATTTTTTAATGAGGAGAGCCTCCACGTTCTTAGTGCCCTTCATGGTCAAAAAATTAATTAAATTGTCATAATTTACCCCCTGATAGTAAAAAAGCATATTGAAACAATCATGAATAAAACTATTTACATCAATAAGACACCCATCGGCGCCGGATATCCGGTGTATATCATCGCCGAAGCCGGAGTGAATCATAATGGCAGGCTTGATCTGGCATTGGAACTAGTTAAAAAAGCTAAAGAATGTGGGGCGGATTGTGTGAAATTCCAAACCTTCAAAGCAGCTCAGATTGTAACGCCGGAAGCACCAAAAGCCAATTATCAGTTACAAGTTACCGATCCGGGTGAATCTCAGTTTGATATGCTGAAAAAATTGGAATTGCAGACGGAAGACTGGCAAAAAATCATGGCTTATTGTCAAGAAATGGATATCCAGTTTTTATCTACACCTTATAATAAAGAAGATGCCGACCTCTTGGCCGATCTCAGCGTTGATGCCTATAAAATTGCTTCTGGTCAACTCGTCGAAACACCCTTTTTACAACACGTTGCCCGTAAGGGGAAACCTATGATTATTTCTTCTGGTATGGCTACGCTGGCTGAAGTCTATGAAGGTGTTCAGGCTATTCGGGAAGCAGGAAATGAAGATATTATTTTATTACAATGCACAACTAACTACCCCTCTAGTCTGGAAGATGCTAATATACGGGCAATGGTCAGTATGTCGGAAGCTCTGAACATTACAGTTGGTTACTCCGATCATGTACCGAATAATTATGCCTGCTATGCATCAGTAGCATTGGGCGCTTGTTTGATAGAAAAACATTTCACACTGGATGTCAATATGGAAGGTCCCGATCATTCTAGCTCTCTTGATCCGCCAGGCTTGGAGGAGTTGGTTAAAGGTATCCGAAACATAGAAACTTCGCTTGGTAGTCCATTAAAAAAACCGACTCCGGCAGAAGTTGCCAATACACAAGGCATGCGCCGGAGTATAATAGCTGTCCGCCCATTGGCAGAAGGCACGATCATCAAAGAAGAAGACCTGGGGTATAAACGTCCGGCAACAGGGGTTCCGCCAGGAATGTTGAATGATATACTGGGGAAAACCGTGAGAAAAGCTATACCGGCTGACACACCCATTTCCTTCGACGCAATCAATTGGTAAGTAAGTAGAGACAATTCATGAATTGTCTCAAAAGAATGAATTGTCTCAAAAGTCTCAACACATCAAAAAACGATGTTTACAGAAATCAATCAAAATAATATCTACCTTCTGGAGCAATTCCTCGATCAGGCTGGAGATTCCTTGCTCAGCTTCCGGTATTTCAATAAACGCCCCTTATCTGTTATTGAAAACCATGTGAGTACTTGTCTGTATCTGGAAGATGGGAAGCCACTCTGTTATGGGCATTTAGATAAAGAAGAGAATACTGTATGGCTTGGTATAGCTGTAGTAGCTGGGCAAACAGGAAAAGGATTAGGCAGGAAAATGATGAATTACCTGGTAGAAAGAGGAAAAGAACTTAAATTAGAGTCCATTCAACTTTCTGTGGATAAAGGTAATATTGTAGCTCAGAAGTTGTACGAAAAATTTGGATTTGATACGATAAAACAGACAGAACATTACATTCTAATGCTTTGTAAATTATAACAAATAATGAAATACACTTTACTCACATTACTTACACTATCAGTTTTATTCAGTTGTCAAAATGATACTGGTAAAACTGATGTTACGGGTGAATTTCAGGGTTTTAGAAAAGCCACCTCAACAGGCATTAATTTTAAAAATACTATCAATGAGACGCCTGAATACAACTATCACACCTACGAATATATGTATAATGGCGGCGGCGTAGCCATTGGTGATGTCAATAATGACGGACTCGAAGATATCTACTTTACAGGAAATCAAGTAGCGGATAAATTATATTTAAATAAAGGAAATCTCGAATTTGAAGATGTAACAGAAAAATCGGGCATTAACAAGCAGGAGGGTTGGCATACTGGTGTAACAATGGTTGATTTAAATGCTGATGGCTGGCTGGATATTTTTGTTTGTAAAAGTGGTAAAACCAATAAGCCAGGAGAACTGGCCAATCTTTTTTATGAAAATAATGGTAATGGCACTTTTACAGAAAAAGCAGCATTGTATGGACTTGCCAGTGCTGACCATAGTATACAAAGTGTGTTTTTTGATATGGATAATGACGGGGATTTAGACGTATTTACCGCCAATCATCCGGTAGGAATGAGCCAAACAAATAGTGCCCAGATCGCAGAATTATTAAAGAGTGCTAAGAGTCCTTCTGACAGGCTTTACCGTAATGATGGGGGCAAATTTACAGACATTACTCAGGTAGCAGGAATATATAACTTTGCCTATACCCTCGGCATTTCTATCGCAGATTATAACAGAGATGGCTATCCGGATATTTTTATCAGTGCTGATTTTGAAGAACCCGACCGACTGTATTTCAATCAGAAGAATGGAACCTTTAAATCAATGGAACAAATATCGCTCCGGCACATTTCTAATTTTGGAATGGGCTGTGATGCTGCGGACATTAATAACGATGGCTGGGCAGACCTTTTTAATCTGGATATGGCTTTCGATGATCCGGTGCGCTCCAAAACTAATATGCCTTCTATGAGTCCTAAGCGGTTTGCCGACAGGGTGAAAATAGGTTATCACTATCAGTACATGCATAACTCCCTTCATATCAATCAGGGTAGCGGCGTATTTGCAGAAATAGCCCATATGGCAGGTGTGGCAAAAACCGATTGGAGTTGGGCTGCTTTATTTGCTGATTTCGATCATGATTTACAAAAAGATTTGTTTATCACAAATGGTTTTAAGCGTGATGTGATGAATAATGATTTTCAAACCTATCTACGGGATACAGGAAAAAAAGCTACTATAGAAGATATATTAAAAAATTCGATCACCTCCGTACGTCCTAACTTTATTTTTAAAAATAATGGTAATCTAACCTTTACAGATAAAAGCAAAGCCTGGGGGTTAGGAGAGGCTGTCAATTCTAATGGAGCAGCCTACTCAGATCTTGATAATGATGGTGATCTTGATCTGGTGGTCAATCATATGGAAGCAATTTCCACAGTGTATGAAAACATGGGAACTGCGGGTAATTATTTAAAAATTGCTTTAAAAGGCAATGCACAAAACAAGCAGGCTATAGGCGCTGTCGTAGAAATACATAGCAATGGAAATTATCAGCAATATCATCAGCAACCTGTCAGGGGCTATCAATCCTCCTCTTCACCATTGATACATGTAGGCTTAGGAAATGCCCGACAGGCAGATACGATAAAAGTTTATTGGCCAGGCGGGGCAACATCTATGCTCACTAATGTAAAAGCCAATAAAACAATTGAAATTGATGCGGGAAAAACCATGTCATTACCAATTCCTGTAGCAAAGAGTAAAATTATTTTCAGTAAACTAAGTTCCATAGCAGCAGACAAGATTCGGCATGAAGAAAAAGAATATAACGATTTTGAGAAAGAAGTACTCCTGCCACATAAGCAATCTCAACTCGGTCCTGCATTGGCAGTTGCAGATATAAATGGCGATGGTTTGGAAGATTTTTATGTTGGCGGTGCAGCTGGTCAGTCGGGGCAATTATACGTACAAAAAGCAGGTCAACCTTTCCAATTAAGTCCACAAAACTGGTCAGTCGATAAAGGAGCAGAAGACGTAGGTGCCTTGTTTTTCGACGCAGATGGTGATGGCGATCAGGACTTATATGTAGCGAGTGGCAGCAATGAGTTTCCAAGTAAGGACAAACGCTATCAAGACCGTTTGTACATCAACAATCAAGGGAAATTCAATAAATCTAATGCTTTGCCCAATATGTCTACTAGCACTAAAGCGATTGCCACAGCAGATGTAGATGGTGATGGCGATCAAGATATCTTTGTCGGCGGAAGGCTGCTTCCCGAACGCTATCCGAATGCGGCTGATAGTTATTTATTGATAAATGATAAGGGCAAGTTTAGCATTGCCAACGAAGAACAAGCACCTGATTTCAATCAGTTAGGTATGGTAACAGATGCCCAGTTTTCAGATATAGATGGCGATCAAGATCAAGATTTGCTCATTACGGGAGAGTGGATGCCTGTAACGGTTTTTAAAAATGATGCTGGCAAATTTGAAAATGCCACCGCTTCATATGGCTTAGATAAAACCAATGGATGGTGGTGGTCTCTCACTGCTTCTGATCTGGACGGAGATGGAGATGATGATTATCTACTGGGTAATTTAGGAAAAAATTCAAAATTCAAAGCGACAACAGATAAGCCCTTTTTCGTCTATGCCAATGATTTTGACAATAGTGGTAATCAGGACATTGTGCTGACTTTTGAAGACAAAAAAGGGACTATGCGCCCAGTACGTGGACGTGAATGTTCATCAGAACAAATGCCTTTCATACAGGAAAAATTCCCTGATTTTCAGTCCTATGCAGAAGCTTCTATCTTTGATATTCATAGTGCCGATAAATTGGAAACAGCCATAAAATATCCAGCCTACACATTTGAAAGTGCTATACTTTGGAATGATGCGGGCAAACTTCGCCTTGAAACTTTACCAATACCAGCACAAACGGCCCCTATACAGGATGCTGTCATAGATGATTTTGATAAAGATGGCGATCTGGATATTCTCGCAGTCGGTAACATGTTTCACACAGAGGTAGAAACGACTCGTTATGATGCCGGAACCGGATATTTCTTACGCAATAATGGGAAGGGAGAATTTTCCTATGTTCCCAATATGGAGCATGGTTTTTTCACTAGAGGCAATGTTAAGCAACTGAAAGCCCTCAAAATTGGCAATGCCAGAGGCTTGTTAGTTGGCAACAATAACAATGTTCTTCAAGCTTATCTAGTTAAGTAAGTAAAATTAGCTCTTTTTCTTGGCTGCTGTACGACGATTTTGCCAGTATCCTTTCTTCTTGTTACGTCGGGCTTTTTTTGATGGAACCGGATTCTTTTTTTGCGCTTTACTTCTTCCCGACCTTGTAACAAAAGCCATCATTTCATCCGATTCTTCGTGAACAAATGGATGTTCAGCCACAATAGGAATTTTTTGTTTGATTAACTTTTGAATACTTTTTAGATCTGTTTTTTCATCACTATCGCAAAAAGATAAAGCAACTCCACTAGCCCTGGCTCTACCTGTTCTTCCTATACGATGAACGTAAGTTTCAGGCACATTAGGCAGGTTGAAATTAATCACATGAGACAACTCATCTACGTCAATACCTCTTGCAGCAATATCTGTGGCAATCAGCACTTTTATTTTACCTTTCTTAAAATTCTTTAAGGTCTTTTGTCGGGCACTTTGTGTTTTATTCCCGTGAATGGCATCAGCCGTAATACCTGCATTTTTCACCTTACGGGCAATTTTGTCTGCGCCGTATTTAGTACGTGAAAAGACCAGTACAGAGCGAATTTTTTCTGTCTGTAAAAGGTGCAGGAGCAAATGGGGCTTATCTTTTTTAGCCACAAAATAAACAGCCTGTTCTACTCTTTCAGCAGTTGCCTGTTCTGGCTTGATCGTCACTTTCTCAGGATTACCGAGTATCTCACCTGCCAGATTTACAATTTCTGGTGGCATAGTAGCAGAGAAAAACAGGGACTGCCTGTCTGCTGGCAATTTGGCGATTATTTTCCGAATGTCATGTATAAAGCCCATGTCTAGCATATGGTCGGCTTCATCCAGAATAGAATAGCGAACATGTTTTAGTGTAACATATCCCTGATTCATGAGATCCAATAAACGTCCTGGAGTAGCAATCACAATATCAACTCCCTTTTTAAGGGCTTGTACTTGCGCACCTTGCTTTACGCCGCCAAAAATCACCGTACTACGAAGCCCGGTGTGTTTGCCATAAGTGGCAAAACTTTCACCAATTTGTATAGCTAATTCGCGAGTAGGTGTAACCACCAATACCTGCGTTTTTCTAAATCCCTTTTGTTGAGAATGGTGCTTTTTGTCCAAGTATAGTCTTTGTAAAACAGGAATAGCAAAAGCTGCTGTTTTACCTGTGCCTGTCTGAGCACAACCCAATAAATCCTTACCTTCCAATAAAATGGGAATAGCCTGTTGTTGGATGGGAGTTGGGTGGGTGTATCCTAGTGTTTTTAAGGCTTTAAGAATTTGGGGAATTATTTTTAAATCTTCAAATGTCATGTAAATTAATTATAACCGATGCTTGCAATGAAGGGCAAAATCAGTAGATATATTGGGGTTCATAAATAATGAATATGTTGTATTATTTATGGATCAGGAGAAATTTCTCCCCTATATAATACGGCAAAGGTAATCAAATGGTTCGGAATACAGTTAATCTTTTATGCAACGTATACATTTATCTGGTGCTTATAAGTTCTAAATTAGGTTAAATAAATGCTAAATAAGTGCTTATCAAAGTTAAGCAATTTTGCAGACTAATACGCTTTTATGTATCTTAGCAAATCGGGATTAAAAATATATGGATTTACAATCACAAATAGATAAAACGAAACTTCCCCGCCACATTGCTGTCATCATGGACGGGAATGGGCGCTGGGCAAAACAGCATGGTAAAATGCGGATATTTGGGCATAGAAATGGCGTAAAAGCTGTTCGTGAAACCACAGAAGCCGCCGCAGAACTTGGTGTGAAATACCTTACTTTATATGCCTTTTCAACTGAAAACTGGGGGCGCCCCGCAGAGGAGGTCAATGCCTTGATGACTTTATTGGTCGCCACGATTCGTAAGGAACTTAAAACACTGACGAAGAATAATATTCGTCTTGAAGCCATTGGTGATATTAAAAACCTGCCGCCCAAATGCTATAAAGAACTCAAAGAAGCCATAGAACTGACCAAACATCATACACGAATGACACTGGTACTGGCACTGAATTATAGTGCCCGATGGGAAATTATGCAGGCTGTTAAGAATATTGCTGCGGATGTGAAAGCTGGCAAAACTGATGTTGAAACTCTAGAGGAAACACACTTCGAACAACAGCTAAATACTCATGGTATGCCCGATCCAGAGTTGATGATTCGAACCAGTGGCGAAACACGCATTAGTAATTTTTTGCTTTGGCAAATTGCTTATGCAGAACTATATTTTACACCTGTTTTCTGGCCAGATTTCCGTAAGGATGACCTATACAAAGCCATTCTCAATTTTCAGCAAAGGGAAAGAAGATTTGGAAAAACAAGTGAGCAAGTAACCAGTTAGCGATCTATAATTAACTTCTGCACAAAACGACCTGATACACCTCCTTTTAAGACCACAAGATAACCAGCATCTGGTAACCCTCTCAGGTCAATCGTATGGCTAAAGAGAGGTTCAAAATTAATGTCTAGTCTTTCCGTATAAAGTAACTGACCCAAAACATTGTATAGCTCTAAAGTTGCTTGTTCTTCTACTATATTGGTTGTTTGAATAGTTACAAAACCATTGCTTGGGTTTGGATAAATTTCCAACATTTTAGGATCATCCGGATCTGGTGGTTCTGGACCCAACTCATAGAATAGAGAATCTGATACTTCAGAAGGACAACCATTAGCGACCACAATAACTCGCCAATAGCCACTTATATCAGGAACAACACAAGGGTCATTGATGCCCGAAACTAAGGTGTCGTTCAGTAACCACAGATAATTGCTCCCGATAATATCGGTACACAAACTATCCGTTCCTACCCTATATACTTCGGGTTGTTCAGGTACAGGGCGCACCGTTGTAGCAACTGTTTCTGAAACAGGATCTTCACAACTTATACCATCTGTAGCAATGTAGAAAAATTCATCTTCTGTGCTAACTACTATGTTTTGAGTCGTATCACCATTTGACCATAAATAACTTTCATAACCGTCATCAGCAAAAAGCGTAATGCTATCTCCATCGCAGAAAGACAGGTTGTCGGAAGAAATAATATCAGGTATTGGTGGGGCCGGACGAACTTCAATAGTTACAACCTCCGAGACCGGACTCTGGCAACCATTATTGTCAATAATATAACAAGTGTAAGTACCGCTTTCGCTAATAATAAGTTCTTGATTTTGTGTGCCATTTGACCACATATATCCAGCAAATCCAGCAGGCGCATTAAGAATAACAGAATCCATTGGACATAAAATTGTATCACCAATTATCTCAATAAATGGAGTTTCAGGATTAGGGTTAACTAAAGTGTTAATGGCATCAGAAAGATCACTTTGACAAGCATTATTATCTGTTACGACACAGGTAAACGAACCACTTTCTTCTACAAAAATACTTTGAGTGGTTTCGCCTGTATTCCATAAATAAGATACAAATCCAGCAGGAGCAGTCAGTATAACATTATCACCTTCGCAGAAACTTGTTGCGCCATTAGCAGTAATTACTGGGGTAGCAGGAAGTGGATTAACGGTTATTTCTATTGGACTAATAGTCGTATTTAAACAACTATTGGTATCTTGAATAGTTAGACTATAAAGTCCTGTACTTTCTATTGAAATGGAAGAGGTTGTCTCCCCGGTACTCCACAAATAATCATAACCAGCCGGAGCTTGCAATTCAAGCATTTCGCCAGCACAGAGTGTTGTATTGCCAATAGTATCAATGACAGGGACGGGCGGCAATGGATTAACCAAAACATCGACCATATCTGATAATGGGCTGATACAGCCATTAATATCTTCAAGCTGACAATTGATATTGCTGGTCGTATTGTAAATGGTGATACTTTGCGTACTTGCTCCAGTTGACCATAAATAATTAAATCCGGCTGGTGCTGTAATTTGTATACTATCACCCTGACAAAATTCAGTATTGCCGGAGAGGGTTAGGGTAGGTTGTACGGGGAGGGGGTTCATAGTAGTGCTGAACACATCAGAGAAACTACTACAACCGAAGGCATTAGTTATTGTACAGGTATAATTTCCGCTTTCAAATACTGTAATGGACTGACTGGTAGAACCATCTGACCACAGATAATCAAAGCCAGCAGATACATTTAGAGTAACACTGTCACCTTCACAAAAGGTAGCAGAACCACTAGCTTGTATGACCGGTTCATTCGGATTTGGATTGATAAGAACACTAACAGGCGCAGAGGGCGAACTGATACAATTGTTAATATCTCCTACTACGCAGGTAAATGTACCTACATCATATACTGTAATGTTTTGTGTAGTTGCTCCATTCGACCATAAATAGGAGTCAAAACCGTTTGGCGCACTAAGTATGACACTATCACCAGCACAAAAATCAGCAGCTCCACTTAAGCTGATAGTTGGTGTATTGACTGGAGCATATTCTGTAATTGTAACAGGGGTTGATGAAGGACTGATACAAGCATTTGCGTCGCTTACAAAACAGGAAAATACCCCTGAACTGTAAACGGTTATACTTTGAGTAGTTGCTCCATTTGACCAGTTATAAACGGGAAAACCTGCTTCTGCAGTTAATGTAATGCTATCGCCATTACAAAACGACAGGCTATTGCTAAAAGTAATCTCAGGAGCATCTGGACTGGGATTAACCGTTATTGAAATATTAACAGAGGAAGAACTTATACAACCAAAACTATTAATAACCTGGCAGCTATAACTGCCTGAATCATACACGACGGTACTTTGGGTAGTGGCTCCGTTTGACCACAGATAGCCATCAAAACCAAAAGGAGCATTTAAGGTCACACTATCACCTTCGCAAAAGGTTGTTGCCCCCCCTGCCGAAATACCTGGTGTTGCCTGCTGAATAACTATAATGTCTATGGGGGTTGAAGTGGCACTCAGGCACTCATTGGCATCTGTAACAGCACAGGAATAAGACCCGGTTGTTGAAACCACAATATTTTGTGTAGTTGCCCCATTCGACCATTGATAAGAAGAGAAGCCCGATGGTGCACTTAAAACAATGCTTTCTCCCAGGCAAAAAGTTGTGGGGGCATTGGTACTTATTGTAGGAGCAGGTAGTGGAAGTGCTACATTGACATTAACACTATTGGAAGGAGGGCTTTGACAGCCATTATTATCTGTGATGATACAGGTGTATGAACCCGATGCACTAACTGTTATGTTTTGTGTGCTTGCGCCATTTGACCATTGGTAGGCTGAAAACCCATTAGGAGCATAAATGGTAAGGCTATCACCTGCACAGAGACTGGTACTTTCTGTGCTTACTATAGTAGGGGTAGGCGGAGTAGAAAAACCTAAAACGGTAATAGGGGCAGAAGGTTCGCTCTCACAACCATTTATATCCGTAATAATGCAAGAATAAAAGCCAGTATTAGCCACTGTGATGGTTTGAGTTGTATCACCATTCGACCATTGATAAGCCTGATAGCCTACTGTTGCTGTTAGGGTAACACTATCTCCGGGGCATAGTAATGTAGAACCATTGGCACTGGTCAGAGGTGGGGAAGGGCTTGGAAAAACTTCTATGTTGATTGGCGTTGACGGCATACTTTGACAAGCATTTACGTTGCTTACTATACAAGTATAGCTCCCTGAGGTATTGACAGTTATTGTCTGGCTGGTATCACCATTTGACCATTGATAAGCAGAAAAACCTGCTGGTGCGATTAAAATAGCAGAATCACCTTCGCAAAACATTGTATTATCATTGGTATAAATGATAGGGGTGGCAACACTGTCCATATTTAGCGTAAGCGTATCAGAAAAATCACTAATACACCCATTATTGTCAAAAATTTGTACATAGTAATCTCCTGGATCACTAAGCTCTATTGCTGTTGTTGTGGCACCAGTTGACCAAAGGTAAGCGGATGCGGCAGGTGTGCTTAAAATAACGTCATCACCAAAACAGAAAGGATTATCACCAATTAGAACAAGTGGTGGGGCGGGAGGCGTATTGTATTCCTGAATATTGATTTCCGGTAAAGGAAAAGAGCAGCCATTATCATCAGTGACAGTCACCACATAGGTGCCAGCGGTATTTGCAAAAATACTGGACGTAGTATCGCCTGTAGACCAATTATAAGCCGTATACATAGCAGGAGCAACTAACTCAACACTATCTTCAGGGCAGATCGTTGTATTGCCATTTACGGCTATTGAATAATAAGTGTTTTCAATATTGACAAGATTAGTGGCACCTACAGTTCCGACATCATTATAACCCGGTTGGGTATAATGTACATCATCTTGCATCATCCCTAATGCGGGAAAATCTTTTGTTGTTTCGTGGATCAAATAAGTATGCGGATGTGTGTCAGCCACTTCCGTTTGGGCTGCTCTAATTATATCATAGCCTGCCAGAGGTTCGCCGGTATCGGTGCCTACCAGAATAATATAAAAGGGCAAATGACATCCATAATCATCCCGAAAACGGTCAATAATGGCAATGAGGGCATCCTGATAATCGTTTTGATTAATAGTACCGAGATTTGCTGCTTTGGCATCGGTTTCTCCCTGTAGCCATACAATACCATCTAACTCCAGACCAGATACAGCACTTGCTTGATTGATCTTAAATGAACAGAGTGTGTAAAGGAGTCCACTTTGTGACCAGCTCAGGCTAGGAGAACTGGATAAAGGATGTGCGCCACTGGCACCACGAGCAGCTTGTATAATTACTGTAGTATCAGAAGTAAGGTTATGGTAGGTTTTGGCGAAAGCTGGCCAAGGGGAGCCATCGTCTGCACTTTGAAAACCATTAGCATTTTGCCCTACAGGGTCTTGCAGATGTATAAGCTGATTGAGGGTTGGACTGTACTCGAAAGCGCTAAGGGTGTCTATTTGAGGCGAAAGACTGGCATTGCCACGCCCACGGGCATTACTTTGCCCCGCAACTAAGTATTGACGTTGCTGTGCATAACTGTTGAAACACAACAGTAAAATAAATATAATAAGCGTGTTTCGCATGGGTTTCCTCAAATCTTAGACAATCTGAATATGGTTTTTTGATACTATTCAAATTGTTCTTATGACGGCAAAAAATGGCTTTGATACTGGCAATTGTCAGATAATAATTTTAAACATAATTCTTTATTTTTGGCAATTGGAATACATTCTCTTATACGATACGTAAACAGATATAGTTGTTTTCTTTATATCAATCATACTGCACAAAAATAAAATAATCAACTCAGGATTTATTATTTTATCTGTTGGAAATAATTTTCCTCTTATGAGAAACTATAAAAATAAGATTCGATATGCATACAAGAACATGGTATAAATGGCTCTTAGTCTTGACTATAGCAGGAGTTTCCTGTGTTACTGTTCAGCCCAGGACAGATGTAGGAATAGAAAAAACAGTAACATCAGAAATCGACACTAATTATACGCTTATCGCTAAAATAGCTGAAAAAGTTGATTTTATTACCACCGACCGACTATTAAATCCTTATTTAATAACCGTTCGGGGAGAAGTCGTGAAGTATACACCAGAAGGCAAAGAAATTGCTCGGTACAATAATTTTACTTTGGGTAATCCGACTTTGATAGATGCTACCAATCCTTTTCAGGCTTTGCTGTATTATCCGGAATATATGACCATTGTAACACTGGATAAAATGCTGAATGAACTAAGTCGTTATGAATTATTTGATCTGGATGTCAATATCGTTAATACGCTTTGTTTTGCCGCTGATGGGAATATTTGGATCTATGACCCAACGACTTTCCTGCTGAAAAAAATTGATCGTTATGGAGCCGTTTTACAGCAAAGTCAGGATTTTACATTGCTCTTTGACGAGCTTCCTGTTCCTACTTTTTTATTGGAAAGAAATAATTTCCTTTATATGAATGTTCCCCAACAAGGTATATTAGTTTTTGATGTATATGGACAATATTTAAAGACTATTCCTGTGAATGATCTGGCTTATTTTCAAGTATTGGACAAACAATTGATCTATTATAAAAACGGAACACTAAATGCTTTTCATTTGAAAACGCTAGACACTCGTTCATTGGCTTTGCCCAGAAAAATGCAAAAAGAAGATCGAGTAAGCGTAGAAAAAAATCGCCTATTTATTGCTGGAGAAAATGGAGTAGAATGTTATGTATATCGAACGGTAGAATGATCTAAGAAAGAGGGTATTCTAAAGCAATTTCTATTTTGAAATTTGCTGTCTAAAATAAAATTTCAAAAAATGTCCTTATCTTGGTTATCTTAAACAAGGATCAAGATACGCTAATTTAGAACTCATTCAAATGAAAAAAATATTACTCTTACTTATCGGTACTTTTATAACTGTACTATCTTTTGCACAGATCACCGTCACCGATGCCGTTTTTCCGGCTGCAGGCGATTTATTGTTCACTTCCAGAGATTCGGCTACAGTCGGGGTTGTTATTACGCCGCCTTCTGCTACGGCACAGGTTTGGGATTTTCCCTATTACTGGCCACAATCTGCGGATACAACAGAAATATTGGCAGCTTCTGCCGGTTCTGCTTTTGCCGATTTTCCTGATGCTGATATTATTCTGAATTTTCTGGGCGGAGAAGGCTATTATGATACAGATAATAGTACACTGGAATTACTTGGCTTTGCTGGTGATGTTGGCTTTGGTATTCCTGTAGACTTATTGGTACTCTTCAATCCGACTTCTGTACAGATGAGCGCACCAATCTCTTATCCATATACATTTAATGATAGTTATGCCTTTACGCAAACGCTATCGGCAGATGTATTGCCTTTTCTGGATAGTCTGGGTTTGCCTATCGAAATTGATTCTGTAAGATTGAATTATAGTGCAGACAGAATAGATGAAGTAGATGCCTGGGGAGAATTAACCACTTATACAGGAACTTTTGATGTATTGAGAATGAAAAAAGAAGAAATTACCAATACAGAAATAGAAATTCTGACAGATTTGCCAATTGTAGGCCCAACTTGGGTTGATCCAGGAACACTTGGTTTTGAAGTGCCTGGTTCGGGTTTGGATACTACATACACCTATGATTTCATAAGTGCTGCGGATAAAGAAGCTATCATGTCGGTAAATATGGATGCTGAGCAAAATATTACTTCTATCAATTATAAGGTCGATCCAGATAATTTGTATGTAAATACGAATGATATACCTGATCATAGTTACACTATAAAGGCTTATCCAAATCCTGTTGTGAATCAACTGAATATAGAGTTGCAAAACTTACCGGCAGGTGTTTATACTGTTCAATTATATAGTATACTCGGAAATAAAATTATTGAACAACAATATGATGAAGGAGCAGACGCTAGGCTGCAATTAGATGTTTCCCATCTCAAGCAAGGAAGTTACTTATATAGCATTGCTAATCAATCTGGTGAAATACTGACCACAAAACGGTTTGTGAAAACACATCCTTAGTACATTGTAAATGCAAAAGTCGCAAGGCGAATTCCTCCTTTCAAAGGGTAGATTTTGGATATTAATTCAGTCCAAGCACTTAAAGCTGAAAAATATTCGCCTTGCGACTCCCCCTACATTAGTCGAACACCTCTCAATATTCTGCGGTTCAAAAAACTATAAGCGAAACCCTTTCGCCCCAATAATACGCCCTTCATGATAGAACTCTACCCGGAATTCACTGTAGCCTTTCTTCTTGCTAAAACTATTGATACTGTGGTAACGGGCTTTATTCTGAACACCGACGTCAAAGAATTTCATCGTGTAATACTTGTCGTAAGAGGCACTGCCTTTTTCACCATAAATTAACTGCTCCCAGCCATTTTCCGATTTATAGTATAACTGCATTTTAACCAATGCTTCCTCTTTCATACGAATGGGACTATTATTGAGTGAGGTCAGCATAAAAAAGACATCGATATTGTTGTCATTAGATTTTTGAACGTAAATGTCGTTGACCAAATAGGTGTTACTAGAACCTGCAAAGGTTTCCTGACGTTCTACCAATTCCATTTGCAGACCTGATTTGAGGCTTTCTATCGTATGCGAAAAAGCAATAGAATCTCTACGCAATTCGGCCACTTCTTTTTCCAGTGCTTTATTTTTGGGAACCAGTTTTTTATACACGCCATTCCAATAACGCATAGGCACAATTTCTTCGATCAGATCATCATTTTTTTCACGAAGGAAGTTATTCGCCGCAATCCGTCTTTTTCTGTCTTGCACCAGCAATTCACGTTCTTCTGACAAAGCCAGTACCCGCCTTTTAAGCCGTTTATTTTCAGCTTCTATTTCCGCACAGGTGTCTGCTGTTAAAGTTGGGCCGACTGGGCGAGGTGTCAGATAAAAAGCAAACAACAGGGGCAATAACACGGCTAATGTGCCCATAATATAGGGGTAGGAGCCGGATAATTTCTTCTGTTTTAGCATCGCTCTTTTATTTTGATGTTGCAATTTACAAGATTTTAGAGAGTCATGTTGTCTAAATAGCGTAACTTGTTGAAAGAAATTCGTTATAAAGTCATGCCAAAAGTAAATCGTATCAATTGGACCTATGTGGGCAATCGGGCGGGGAACAGCCTGATAGAGCTAAGGCACTTTCTTGATAGCGGTAATCTAGTTGTTTTTTGCAATAAAAAAATATTACTGACAGATTTTGATGTTTTTGGAGCAAAAGAATATTCCTTTTTTATTGGAGAAGAGTTTTGCAAGATCAGTATTAATGAGCATCCCAGCGGTTTACTAGGCTACGATTTTGAAATCGTTGAAGATGTAGATACTCCTTTAAATCGTTGGAGAAAAAAATTGATGAGAAAGGATTTTATCAAATCTAGTCTGGTCATTGGAGGAATATTTTTGGGTGTTATAATATTGGTGATTGGTGCCTACTGGATGCGAAAATACCTGGATGCAAGGGATTTAAAACGAAATGGTATTGTGAAAACAGTTAGCCTTACGGTCAAACCACATATGCATCATGAAAAATTTGCGAACGCCATCTATTCTTATTATTACAACAAATATACTTATACAGAGCATATCAAACTACCTATGAACGGAGCGGGGGATTACATGACAGAGAATGGTTTTCCATTACGCACAGGTGATCGTTTTATGTTCACTTTTTCGAGCAAGCGTCCGGGAAATAGTAAGGTAGATTATATGTCTATACTACCCGATCAGCTGGATGTTTATCGGGAGCGAACAGACATTCGACTGCAAAACACCCTGCCTGAAGCTGATTCTACGACACGTGCCTGTATACTGAGTAAAATTTATGAACATAAAGGCATAAGCGGCTGGGCAGATGTCTATTATCAACAAACAGATCCGAAAGAAAATTGGAAAAATAACCAGCAAACTTACCAAAAATTATTAGAAAGCGAAGGACTCAGGAAAGCTATTTCTGCATGCTATTAATGATATTTAACATCTGCTGAACGGTTTGTTTTACCGTCCCGTTACCATCTATTTCTACAATATTATCCTGATGATGCTCTTGCAAAAAATGAATAGCCGAAATGTACTGAGTTCTAAATTCATCTAATCGGCTTTCAAATAATTCTTCGGGTTCATTGCGATTAGCCATGCGTTCATAACAGACTTCATTACTGACATTCAGGAAGAAAATAATGTCGGGCTTTAAGGCTTTCTCATTGGCTGCCATGACTCGCTCAAAAGAAAAATCCTCACTGCTTTGATAGACCAGAGAAGACAGATAGTAGCGATCACTAATAACAATTTGTCCGGCATCCAGGCAAGGTTGTATCAGACGGGTGCAATGGTCGAGCCGATTGGCTGCAAAAGCCATTGGCAGTACTCTTGGATGAAATTGGGTAATTTTTTTTGCCAAAACATCTCGGATATAATCACCACCGCAATAGGCACGGTTGGGTTCATGACTAAGTTGTACCTGCTTTTTATAATGGCTTTCCAGTGCTACAACCAACTGTTTTGCTGCCGTTGATTTGCCTGAGCCGTCTAATCCTTCTATTACTATAAACACTTAAAATTATTAGAATTTATTCATTCAATGTTGCCAGAAAACTATCCAGCATATCCAGTGAAAATGCGCCATGACTGAAGTTAACTGCTTTCACCGCTGGTAAAGATAAGAAAATCGCTCTTGCCTGAATATCCTCAGGCTTATCAGATTCCATAGACGTACCAAAAGATTTCAGGATATTTTTTACAAATGCTTGTCCGGCAGGATGATTCAATAGGTCCCGCATAGGACTATATCGGTCAAAGTGCGGTATTCTTTGTTGAGAAGACTCAAGCAATATCATTTCATGTAAACGAATATCTCTTGAAGAACTACCAATAAGCAATTGAAATTCACCCGACTCCGCAAACCAGCAACTCTGTCTGTCGTCGTAATAACTGAAATCTGTTTTAGTGAGTTCAAATTCGACCAGTTGTTCTTCACCAGCCTCTAAATATACTTTTTTAAAGGCTTTTAATTCTTTCACCGGACGAGGAAAGGTAGATACGACATCACGAACATATAATTGGGCAACTTCTGCACCTGCTAGTTTACCTGTGTTTTTGACTCTGAAACGGACTTTTAAGGTATCCTTATCAGTCAATTCTTTTTTATCAACAAGTATATTTGAGTACTCGAATGTAGTATAAGAAAGACCATGCCCAAAAGGATACATAACCTCTATGCTTTTAGTGTCATAATAACGATAACCCACAAAAATCCCCTCGTGATAAGTCACTTCCCGATTAAAGCCAGGAAAATTAAGATGTGCCGGATTGTGCTGTAAGCGCAGAGGAAAACTTTCGCCCAGCTTACCAGAAGGGTTGGCTTTTCCAAAAAGAATATTAGTCACTGCCAAGCCACTTCCCTGACCAGCCAGCCAGGATTCCAGAATAGCAGGCACATCACGCTCCCATTCTTCTATTTCAATAGCAGCTCCATTGGATAGTATTGCCACTGTATTGGGCTGTACCTGCGCTACCTCGCGTATCAAGGCTTTGTGAGATTCAGGAATATCCATATGCTCTCTGTCCAGCCCTTCTACTTCAAAATCATCGGGCAGACCAATGAAAACTAAAGCTACATCTGCTTTTTTTGCCATGGCAACCGCCTGTGCCAGATCAGAAGTATCGTATTTATCGCCCAGAGGTTCATAAACTGGGAGATAATGCACTTCTGTATCTTCTCCCAACATAGCTTGTATACAAGCCAGCGCATTTTCTTTTATAAACGGGTTCACATTAGAACTTCCACCGCCCTGGATACGGGCTTGTTTGGCAAATCTACCCAGAATAGCTACTGATTTGATATGTTTGTGATTTAGCGGAAGCAGATCGTTTTCATTTTTCAATAAAACCATGCTTTCTTCTGCCGTCCGGACAGCCAATTTATGGTGCTCATTCAGGTCTACCTGAATCTTGGTCTTTTTGAGTTCATTTGTTTTTAAAATTATTTTCAATAAGTCAGTCAATACAGTATCTAAACGTTCTTCTTCCAGGTCTCCCGACTTGACGGCATTGACAATAATATCAGGACTGAAAGCATTATCGGGCATTTCCAGATTGAGCCCCGCCTGTACTGCCCTGTTGGGATGATTGACTGCCCCCCAGTCTGATACAACAAAGCCATTAAAACCAAATTCTCCCCTTAAAACCTCCGTCAATAACCACTGATTTTCAGCAGCCCATACACCATTGAGCTTATTATAAGCACACATCAAAGACCAGGGATTACTTTCTTTAATAGCAATTTCAAAACCTTTTAAATATATTTCTCTTAGGGTGCGCTCATCTACATTGGAGCTGTTCATCATACGTTCATGTTCCTGATTGTTTGCGACAAAATGCTTCAGACATGCACCTACGCCTTCCGATTGTACCCCATTGACAAAGGCGGCTGCCATCTTGCCCGATAAGTGTGGGTCTTCCGAATAGTATTCAAAATTACGCCCGTTTAAAGGCGTGCGCTTGATGTTCAAACCTGGTCCGAGAAGAATCTGTACATTATTTGCCTGACATTCTTTGCCTATAGCAGCGCCCACTTCCTGTATTAAATCTATGTTCCAGGTAGCACTAAGGGCAGAAGCTGTCGGAAAACAGGTGGCAGGTACACTTCCGTGCAATTCGGCTACATCACTGTCCATTTTCCGAAGCCCATGAGGTCCGTCAGCTACATACATAGCCGGAATATTGTGGTTTTCCAAAGGATGCGTAGACCAGATGTCCCTTCCTGATAGGAGTTTGGCCTTGTCAGCCAGGCTCATTTTATCAATAATTTTGCCGATTTCAGGTGTCATGGTTTGAATTGTAGGTGAGTAAATTTACATCTAAGCTATACATATTTCACCACAAATCTGCACAGATTTGCACAGATTTTTTATACGATTATTTCCCTCTTCCCTGAATGAGGATCAGGGCTGTATAGAGCAGAATTTTTACATCTAATGCCAAAGACATATTTTCAATATAAAGAATATCAAATTTTAATCGCTGAATCATTTCATCTACATTAGAAGCATATCCATATTTGACCTGTCCCCATGAAGTAATGCCAGGGCGGACTTTCAGAAGATGTTTATAATGGGGCGCCCGTTCTACAATCTGGTCAATAAAAAACTGACGTTCGGGGCGTGGCCCAACTAAAGACATATCGCCACTGAGTACATTCCAGAAATTGGGCAATTCATCTAATCGCCATTTACGCATGATACGTCCCCAGGGGGTGCATCGTGGATCGTGATCGCTGGAAAGTTGTGGACCTTTAGCTTCTGCATCCACATACATGGAACGGAATTTATGGATATAAAATGGTTTTTTGTTCAAACCTATACGTTCCTGAGAATAAAAAATAGGGCCAGGCGAAGACAGGCGTACCCGTATAGTAATATAAAGCAGTAAAGGAAATAACAGTATCAGCATAGAAGCAGAGACCAGAACATCAATCAGGCGTTTTATGAGTCTTTGCCAGGTAGGCATTAAGTCCTTTGAAATTTGTATTAACACAGCTCCATAGACATGGTTCATTTTTACTGTTCCAAGCATAATGTCGTACATGTCAGGAATAATTTTGATGATAATATCAAAATCGTATAACTTGTTGAGTATCTCCTGGAGTCGGCTGTGGTCAGAGGTTTCTACAGCAATAATGACTTCTTCGACTTTATATTCTTTGATAGCAGTAGGAATATCTTCTATCTTTCCAACACAGCTGAGTTGGGCTTTGAGCAAATTTTTACTATTACCATTTACATCAATAAAACCTTGAAAACGGTAGCCTAGTGATTTTGTACGTCCGGTAATATCATTATAAAGATCGAGCGCATTTTTATCACCGCCTACAATAAGCGTATTAAAACCAACTTTACCTGCCTGAAGTCGCCAGTGTGCTATAGTTAGTAAAGTCAGGCGTATAAAAATGGTGACAAAAAAATGGATGAATACGAGTGCAATAAATGACTGCCGATAACTAGGATAACCTTGTATAACATCGTCGAGAATCAATACAAAGAAGATAAAAACAGCCCCTAAAAAAGTCAGTCCAAAAGTGCGGAAAATCGTTTTCATACGGGAGGTTCGGTAAATGTCCGTATAGGTTTCAAATACCGTATATAAAAATACCCAAGCCACAGGAATAATAATGATCCCGGCAAAAAAACGTGGATCATTAAGCTGATTCCATTCAAAGGTTTGTAGCTCAATGAATATTTTTCGGTATACAAAAAAGCAGCACCAAGCCAGCATTGCCGAAAAAAGATCAGCTGCTATATACCACCATATGCCTCTGCGCCTGTTTCCTGCCATGCTCTATTGGCGATACACCAGTTTAAGATTATCCAGATAAACTTCGGTAAACTGAACGTCTACAGCTTTATTAACATCAATGTAAATTTGATATTGATTGGCAAGCAAACCAGATACTTCCTGATCGAAACTGATATACAATTTATTCCAGGTTTCCTGCGCTCTCAAATTAACTTTAGGTAAATCTACCGGATCGCCGGAAGTATAAATGCCTCTTATACCAACGGTAAATGTGGAATTACATTTATAATTCATTTCCAAAAAAATCGGTGTTCCAGTCGTCGGTAAGCTATAAAATATTCCTGTTCCTACGATAGCTGTACTCCCTGTCTCTTCCAGGCGTATTAGTCCTGAACCACTGCCCTCAAAAGCTCCATCTGCAACAATTTCCAGCCGGGTTCCCGGATCACCATCTATATCGTCTACAAACAGATTACTACCATTAAAATTTTCTATGAAAGCAAAATCAGTTCCATCCAGATAGTTGAAAACAGGTTCAATATTGAGTACTTCTCCTCTGACCAGTTCTCCCGACTCAGAATATCGCTCATAAAAGGGATACAATTCTCTGGTTGCCGAAATACCATTTTCAATGACAAAAGCATCTATTTTGATATTATTTGTACCTTCCCGCAAAACAGGTATTGTTGCCGGTAAAGGAAATATACCAAGCAACTCATTTTCTGAACTTACCTGTACGTCGGTAATTTTATGCGCTGTACTGCCTTGAAGATTCACATTGGTTACCAGACTGACGGAGTCTATCTGAATATAAGAAGGAATTTCTTCTGCTGGATTGATGATCTCGCAACTGTTCCAGAGGAATAGCAGACAGAGTAAGATTAGTGTAATGTATGTTTTCATAGTATTGTCAAATCAATCATTGGTCAGCCCCCTTTCACGGATGGCATCTACAATATCATGTGCTAATTTTAAGGCTCGATAACCTTCCTGCAAACCTACTTTTGGAGTTGTATCTTCTAATATACTTTGTGCCAGTGTTTCCAGTTCCATTTTAATAGCATTGACAGGAACCGTCTGACTTTGCTTAAACTGAAGATACTTTTTACCTGAATGGGTTTCTAGTTCATTCAATTGTTCTTTTGGTGGAAGGTTTTTGGCTGTCGTTTCAAAAAGTCGGGCAATATCCGTTGTTTTATTCAGAAAATCCATACTGATGTAGGTGTCTTTTTGAAATAAACGAACTTTACGCATATTTTTCAGGGACATCCGGCTGGCTGTAAAATTGGCAACACAACCATTTTCAAACTCGATCCTTGCATTAGCAATATCTGGTGTTTTGCTCATTACTGATACACCACTGGCATGGATTTGTGTCACTTTATGTGGTACCAGACTCAGTACAATATCCAAATCATGTATCATTAAATCCAATACAACCGAGACATCTGTACCCCTCGGATTGAACAAAGCCAGCCTGTGGGCTTCAATAAACATAGGGTTCAATTCCAGTTCATTCACAGCAAGGAACGCAGGATTAAAACGCTCAACATGTCCTATTTGTATCTTTACCGGGTATTTTTTTTGTAAAAACAACAATTTCTCGGCTTCTTCCGGTGTTTTGGTTAGCGGTTTTTCTATAAAAATATGTTTTCCTTTTTGGAGGGCGGCTTTCGCCAAATCGAAATGTGCAAAGGTTGGCGCAACAATATCGACTACATCAACGGCATCCAGCAAAGTATCTAAGGAATCAAAACGAGGTACATCAGTATTTTTGCTCACTGCAATGGCGGTAGCGTCATCAGGATCATAGAAACCCACCAATTGATAAATATCTTCCAGCTCCTGAATACATTTCAAATGTATTTTGCCTAAATGTCCGACACCAAAAACACCGATTTTTAACATGTTGCTCTATTAGTATGGGTATTTGAGCAACAAAATTACGGATTAATAATTAGTAACGATAAAAAATCATGCTCCTACAGTATTTTTATAGCTTTATCTATGTACAATACTCCGTATTGATATTGAGAATGCTCCGCATTCGTTTAAGACCTAATG
>JAHDFX010000207.1 GCA_020627965.1 Saprospiraceae bacterium
ACTGAGTTTTCACCGGATGGGACAAAGCAATTGGAAGTGACTATAGATGGTTTTGCCAGCAGTTACAAGGTGACTAAGATCGATTGGCCTTTAAATCCAATTAGCTGGCCACCAGATTCTACGATCACTGATATTACTACTGTGTTTGCTTCCTCTATTAACCTGGGGACTCCCCAACCTAATCCAGCCAATGAAATTATTAAAATTCCCTACTGGCTTCCTTCCGAGAATCCAGCTAACTTAAATATCTATGACCAGTATGGTCGGCTGATATTTAGCAAGCTTATCCCTAACAATACTGACTCTATTCAATTAAATATCAAAGAGTGGACATCAGGGACTTACATCTATCAAATTTGTCAGGGTGAGGATTGTGGTGCTGGTCGGTTTTTGAAATTTTAAGTGATTTGTAAAAAAGGCGCCTTTGCCAAAGCAAAGACACCTTTGTCAACTCAAAGCGTCATTAAAACTTCTTACCAGCGCCTTTAGGCACTGCTCTCATGTATGAGGTCGGCGACTAAAGGCGCCGGTACGGGGGATTTAATCCTGACAATCCTCAATTGTCCCTGAGAATGTCTTACCAACAGGCACTTCAAAGCCAGGGCGAAGGATCAGTATTTCCCCTCCTTTGAATTCTGTCGAACCAGTAATCACACCATCTGAATTAACAGCAGTGGCTGCCTTATATATACCTGTCGGAATATTTCCGCCGGGGCTTATCAAAGTAGGACAAGGACTGTTGATACAATCCGGTAAATTGCCAAATTCATCCGGGATAGAGATATATTCTCCCTGAACTTCCAGCGATAGCACTTTTACGCTATCGACATTATCGGTGATCGTTACCTTGTAAATATTTGGGGTAAGCTCAGTAAGGCTGCTGCTTGTTGCGCCTGTATTCCAGGTATAACGATATGGTGGTTCTCCTCCTTCTACGACAAGGTCTATCGAGCCAGCCATATTACATTGTTCATGAAGCACTGTTGTATTGACAATGAGTTCATTACCAGAAAGATTGGCAGGGTGATTGGCATAATACGTCATTCCTGCTACCCTTGCCATATCTCCATTTGACTGTACAACATTGCTGTTTTCTATATCGAATTTCAAAGAATCTCCAGTAGGAATGTCTTGTGTGATAACAATAAAATTAGCCACCGGACCAGCGCAGAGTTGATTGACGCCATCAGTACGGGTCAGCGCAAGATGGAAACGATTTTCCACTACATCCAGCACTTTCAATGTATCGCTCGGCACCAGGGAAGAATTATCTATACGGACTTTTACTTCATCTATAGCGAGATCGCCAAAATCTATGACTGCTGACAGACCGTGAGCTGAAATATCGTTACCACTGGCATCGGTAACATACAGATCATAGCTTGGATCGCCTTGCACAGGCGGTCTTTCTACCAATTCATAGACAAGTGTACTGGCGATATAGACTGATTGTGTGTATGCGTGGATATTACCGAAGTTGTCATTTACGACTTGCAGGTCGGCTCCGTCTATTACTCCGTTGCCGTCTCCGTCTTGGTGTTTGCCGTTGATGCCTTCTACTTCTGTCAGCCATTCTGGTGCTTGTTGTCCTTCCCAGGCTGTGGTGGCATTGGGGCGTGGATCGCCGATATTGCCGGAAGCTAAGCCCCAGTATAGGGCGTCTATTTCGTTGGCGGTGCCATCGTAGTTGTAGTCGCCGGGCCAGACTGGGTCGGTGCAGGTACCTGCGCCGGTGTTGCAGAAGTCAGTCCATTCTGTATCCAGATTATTATTATTAAATGGTTGGGCATTTATCTGACCACAAAGATTAGCTAGGTTTACATCATAACAACCACTCAATTGATTACCATGTATATAAAGATTCCCCAAGTTACTCAAATAACCTAATTCAGCAGGAATTTCCCCACTTAACTGATTGGCGCTCATCCATAAATCAGTCAGGTTACTTAAATTTCCTAATTCGGGTGGAATTTCCCCACTTAACTGATTAAAGTATAAAGCCAATGATGTTAAATTATTTAAACTACCCAACTCAGCAGGAATCTCTCCACTTAATTCATTATTACTTATATTTAAACGTTTCAGGTTATTTAAATTACCCAACTCAGCAGGAATTCCTTCTAATTGATTTTGATATAAAAACAAATCTTCTAAACTACATAATTTCCCTAATTCGGCAGGAACTTCTCCACTCAACTGATTAATTTCTAACCACAGATACTTTAAAATCTCCAAATCTCCTAACTCAGGAGGAATTGTACCCGTAAATTGATTATCTCTTAGGGATAATTTTGTCAATTTGTTTAAATCACCTAAAGTTGCGGGAATTATTCCTGTTAGTTGATTACCATTTAATGATAATTCGGTTAATTCACTTAAACTGTTTAGTTCAGTAGGCAATATCCCGTTCAATTGTCTATTATTTAATGATACTCTTTCTACACGGTCAACTTTATTCAGGTATACTCCATGCCATGACGCCATATTCGTATTTGGAGGTATAGTAGAATTAGCACTAAACTCTGCTGCGGTAGGCCAATTAGAATTATTACTCCAATTATCTCCATCTGTACTCAGATATAATGCCTTTAAGGCAGTGTAATCATTTTGATTAAAAGTATTGCATACACCAATTCCATTATTATAGAAATTTTCCCAGTCAGTGTCAAAAAAGTTACCATCACTAATCGCATAATTGAAATGGTAGCCCATATTAAAAAGGTTATAGTGATAACATCCACTTAAGTTATTATTTCCAAGATATAAATTATATAAGGAAGTCAAATTCCCCCATTCAGATGGAATGGAACCAAAAAGCAAATTATTCCCTAACTCTAAAGAGTTCAAGTACTCTAAGTTTCCAATTTCTGCTGGCAACCAGCCATTCAGAAAATTATTAGATAAAATTAATTCTGTCACACAACCATCTACATTTAGTGTTACTCCATACCAAGCATCCATTGGCTGACCTAAATCCCACTGATTTACCCAAAAAGCTCCTTCTGCACTATTATATAATGCTACTAAAGAAAGTGAGTCAGTCATTCGACAAGATGCATTACAATCTCCAGCCCCATTATTACAGAAATCCTCCCAGGGTGTATCAAAATCATTGCCATTGCTAACATTACTATTTGTGGCATTATTAAGTTGGCTACACAGGGATGCCAAATTCGAGTCATAGCAACCACTTAATTGATTGTTATATAAATACAGCCTTGTCAAATTAGCCATACTACCTAATTGCGAAGGAATGTCACCAACTAAATTATTATTCTCCAGTCTTAACGTTGCCAAATTAGTCATGCTGGTTAACTCATCAGGAATAGCTCCGCACAGATCATTCCAACCTAAATCCAGATTCGTTAGACTCGATAGATTTGCCAACTCAGACGGAATAATACCTGTTAATTCATTACTATATAGCCAGAGGTAGTTAAGATTACTTAAATAACTTAACTCTATTGGAATACTTCCACTTAACTGATTAGATTCAAGTCTCAACGTGTTTAGAATAGGTAAATCACCCAGTTCTCTGGGAATTTCACCACCTAACAGGTTTGATCCTAGGTTTAAGGAGTAAAGACTTGTCATATTACCTAATTCAGCCGGTATATTCCCGCTTAATGAATTCGCCCCCAACAGTACATAATTTGCCTGACTAAGTGTGCCCAATGCTGCTGGAATAGTACCATTTAAATTATTTAAATTTAACTGTAGTTGTGCCACACAACCATTTCCCGTCAAAGTAACTCCATACCAAGCATCCATAGACTCGTTCAAATCCCAGGTATTTGTCCAGTTAGCCCCATCCGTAGCCTCATATAAAGCCACTAATGCCAGTGAATCGTTATAACGACACCCACTAATGGACGGCGGTATACTTGAAAAATAAGTCAAAGCCTCATACAAATTCAGTCTGCCACCACTCACACACCTTCCACTCAAATCAGGCAATACATCTACAGAGTTAAGCACGGCATCTTTTATTTCAGCATAAGTCTTATCAGGATGCTGCTCCCAAATTAAAGCACAAGCACCCGTCACATGTGGCGTAGCCATAGAAGTTCCACTACGATTTCCATATCCTCCTAGTTCGGTGCTTTGTATCATTCTTCCGGGAGCAGCTAAATCTACATTAGTTGCCCCAAAACTGGAACCTGTAAGCGTAGACTGAGCCCAAAGCATATCATCACGGTCTGTTGCTGCTACGCTGATGATATTATCAAAAGGATAGGAAGAAGGATAATTGGGATTCTCATCATTATCATTACGAAAGTTTCCGGCAGCGGCAACAAAAAGATGGCCGTTCACCTGTGCACTATCCAGTGCCTCGATCATGCGGTCAGAATATCGTCCTTCTGCATAGCTGTTATTGGTAATGGGCATATCCATCTTTACAGCATAATCTAATGCTTCTGCAATGACATCTACGGGTGTGTTTCGCTGGGCAAATACACGTAAAGCAGCTATCTGTACATCCCATGTGACACCCGCTACGCCGATCCCATTATTCCCTTCTGCACCTATGATGCCTGCTACATGAGTACCATGCCCTATAATGTCATAAGGGTCGTTATCATTATCAATAAAATCCCAGCCGATGAAGTCATCTGCATAACCATTGCCATCGTTATCTATACCGTCAATATCATTGGGGTCAAATATCCAGATGCCATTATCATTCTGTATGAGTACACCATCGCCATCCAGGTCTTCGCCTGAGTTTTGCCAGATATTATTGACCAGATCAGGGTGTTTCCAGTCTACTCCTGTATCTATTAAACCCACAACTATGGAGGGGCTGCCTGTGGCAATGTCCCAAGCTTCTGGTGCATCTATGTCGGCGTCGGGGGTTCCGTTGTTTTGTCCGGTGTTATTCATGCCCCACTGGTCGGTGAATAGTGGGTCGTTTGGTGTGATGTTGAGTGCTTCGGATGAAACACAGTTTTCCGGGATTCCACCCCCTTCGCCCCCTCCAAAGGGGGACATATTAGTTTCTCCCCTTGGAGACCTGCATTGAGCAGCGTCGAAATGGGGCAAGGGGGTGGAACACTGAGTAATTTGCTCTTCTTCACAATACTCATCCGTCGTCAGGTAGTAGTAATAATTCGGTTCTATGTACTCAATATCGGGGTGATTGCGATACTGATTAATGAGCTGGCGAATGTCTGCTTCGCCTTGACTTTGATCAATTGTCCAGACTTCTGCGCTGCTGCGGGGATTGCTGCGCTGGAGGCTGGCGTTCATTTGGTTTTTCAAGGTGTTTTTCTGGGTTGCTGTTCT
Organism: Saprospiraceae bacterium; assembly: GCA_020627965.1. Taxonomy (GTDB): domain Bacteria; phylum Bacteroidota; class Bacteroidia; order Chitinophagales; family Saprospiraceae; genus JAHDEO01. The sequence goes on from JAHDFX010000207.1 coordinate 5,287, forward strand.
GTTGGCTTTCATTTTTATCAGCACTTGTCCGGGAACATATTCCGGTCTTTCTTTTTGTCCGTAAATGCTCATACTGAACAGACAGCAGATGACTAGCAAAATTGCTTTGAAGTTGACATTTTTCATGGTTGTTGTTTTTTGGATGTGAGAGTTGTTCAACTCACCCCTGCCCCTCTCTTGCAAAAAGAGGGGTTTTGGAATAAGCTTTTTCTTTCTGACATCCGGTTTTAATGACTATTGTACCGGCGCCTTTAGTCGCCGAATCCATACAGACGAGCGGCGACTAAAAGCGCCGGTACGTTGTATTCAATACAAAAGTATGGCATATTACTTATACTTTTGCGTATCATTTTTTATTTTTAATACAATATTTATTTAATTTTGTTTTTGCATAAAAAACTGATTTTCAATTTAAAATATGAATAAAACAAAAAACAAAAAGGCTCGTCCGTTTTTATTAATAGAGTTATTAAATACCTTTTCAAAGAGAGAACTGGAGCATTTTTCCAGTTTTGTGAATTGTACTTACTTCAATACTGACAAATATGCTATGGCTTTACTGGATGTATTGATAAAGCAAGTTATCCATCAGACAGATTTTGATCAAGCGGTGCAATGTATAGTGTTCAAATCTATTTTCCCTGAAAAGGCTGCACCTAAAAGTGCCTTGGATATACAGCAAAAAAGCCTTTTACTGGCAAAAATGAATCTATTGATGCGACTGGCGGAGCAATTTCTTTGTAATGAATCGTTAAAGAATAATGCAGCCTGCCGGACAGAATTATTATATGCGCAATTACTCGAACGCAATCAGTTTTTCCTTTTCAATCGACAACTTACAAAGGACGAAAAAACACTGGATGAGCAGCCAGCCAAGGGAGTGGATCAATATGCACATCAGTTCAGAATGGAGCTCGGACGTTTGAATTATTTGCATCAGAGAGGCTATATTTTGAAGGAAGATAATTTACCAGAGCTGATTGAAAGCCTGGATGTTTTTTATTTATTAAACAAGTTGAATCTGCATACGACTTGTATTACAATGACAAGAGCAATCGCCAAAAAAAAATATGATTATGAACCCATGAAAATTGCTGAACAATTAATGGATTTACCTCAATATACAAAATACCCACTTATCCGGATTCACCATAGGGCAATTGAGTTATTAAATACGAATAAACTTAAGGATTATCAGGAATTACTACAATTATTAGATCAATACAGCGAAACTATTCCTGTTGTTGATTTGAATAATTTTTATAAAATAGCCATTAATTTTTGTAGTCAGAAAATCGTAGAAGGTCATTCAGATTTTTACCAACATGCCTTTGACCTGTATAGAATAATGGATAACAAAAACTTACTTTTGGAAAGGAATTTTATGCCTGCGGCAAAGCTTAAAAACATCATTACTTTGTGCTGTCGCCTGGGTCAATTTGAATGGGCAATGGATACAATAGAGAAATATCGCCCTCATCTCGAAAAGAAGTATGCGGATAGTATTTATCATTTCAATATGGGGGCAGTGGCTTTTTATCAAAATAATTTCAAAACAGCCTTATCACATTTTATACGGGTGGAAAAGGTTAACATTACTTATAATATTAATAGTCGTGCGATGTTACTAAAATCTCATTATGAATTAGATACAGAATACGATGAGCGAACCATGCGGACTTTTCTGATGGCAGAACGTTTTGTTAAAACTAATAAGTCTTTGAGATTTGAAGACAAAAGAGCTTACAGAAACTTCATCCGCCTGCTGATGAATCTTTATCGAGTGCGTCATCGTGCCAGCAGAGTAACGCCCGAAAGGCTGATGGAAAAACTGAATAATTATGACTTGATTAGTGATAAGCGGTGGCTGGCGGATAAGATTGGGGACTTGAAATAGTGTTGGCTTCGGCTTCGCTCAGCCAACTATAAGGCTGGTTGGTTGAGCGGAGCCGAAACCAAATTTTCTTACTTCGTCAATACCATTTTCTTCGTGCTAATAAGCTGACCATCAGCTATAAGGCTATAGAAGTATGTGCCTGAACTCAATTCCTGTGCTTTGATAATTACCTCACCGTTTGTAGCATTTTCCAGACGGACTGTTTTCAATACACTGCCATTCATATCCGTAATTTGCATGACTGCATTTTGGATGTCTTTGCTTAGGCTGTACTGAATACGAGTAGTTTCGCTGAATGGATTCGGCTGGTTTTGGAACAACTCAGCTGGTGTACCTAGTTCAATTGTCTGGGAAGCGGAAGTACCTTGTCCTTGTGCATTGACCAAGGTGTTGACCAATTCTTTTAGGGTTTCTACTTCTGCACGTAGCTCTTCGATTTCTTCCTGCTGCTCCTGAGTGGCATTAATCAGCATGTACTTGATCGAGCTTTCGCTAATCATTAAATACTCTTCTGATTTTACGACTCTTGAATCTGCATCTTCTTCCTGATGCGTGAAGGTAGATACCAATTCTGGTGCAACTGCCTGTAGGTCCTGAGCTACTAAACCAATTTGCTGCTTACCAGCATTTCTGAAATTGGCTTTTCCATTATACTCATAAGTCACCGGGTTAAGCTGCATCACTTCTTCCAGACCATAATCAAAAGCATTGATATTCTTTTTCAATCTGCGGTCAGAGGCATTGTTCAATGAACCGTTGTAAGTGATGCTACCATTAACGTGCAACTCAGATGCAGGATTACCGACACCAAAACCAGCCCAGCCTGAACCACTTCTGAATCTTAGCATTAAATCTCCTACAGATACCAGTCTGTTTAGAATATTAGCTCTTGTATTGGAACGAAATTCCAGGTGAAAATCCTGATCTACAGCAAATCCGCCATGTACACCTGCTCCGAATGTAAAAGCTGACTTATCGGTTCTGTGGCATAAAACAGAAGCGGAAGAACCTGTCTTCTCTACGATAGCGCCTTCTGTTTTTGTGTCTCCAAGAACGTCTAGTTTTTCGGTGGCTACTGAGGTTCCATCTCCACCTATGGTTGCATTACCATCAGGAGCTTGAATATAAACCTGTGAAAAAGCAAAGATTGGGGCAATTGTTAGTAAAATGATAAGTAAATTTTTCATAGTATTTTTTTTATTTGAATGTTATTTTAAAATTCGTTCATTAGTATATCTCCATTAAGTCGAAAAAGTGAACATGTTTTCTCGACTTTTTTTAAATTTTTTAAATTAATTCCCAGTACCACAGTCTTGGATTTCTCCAGAAAACTCAGCATTGGGCTGAACATTAAACCCTGGTTCAAGAATAATAACTTCTCCTGCCTGAAATTCTACATCACTGTCAGACATGATGGTACAATCTGAATTAATCATATTGCCAGCCTGACAAGTATTATCGCTTATTAGTCCAGCCGGATTGGCAAAATCAGGACATACACTACTACAGATCATATTCCCATTATTATCGTATAATGGCACCTGACCATTGACCTGTACCGTCAGGCTTTTCACTAATCCTGCTGCATCCGTTACAGAAACGGAGTACATACCCGATACTAAATTTTCAACACTTGGCGTATTAGCTCCCGTACTCCACATATATGCATAAGGAGGTGTGCCGCCGAAGACTTCTGCTTCAACCTTACCCAACATATTGCATTGTTCATGCATCACCGAAGCAGTAACAATAAGGTTATTACTTGCTGGGCTAAAACCAACGAAAGTATCGTAGAAGGTTATATTGGCTATGCTCTCCAGGTCTTCGCCAACTTCCAGTACATCGCCCTGATTGAGGTCAATATTGAAAGTTTCTCCTGTCATAGTACCGTTTGCTACAATGACAATTGTGGCTACATAACCATCACACAATACATTTACCCCATCGGTTCTCGTAAGGGCAAGGGCAAAGCGGTTGGTAGCACTATTGTATAATTCAAATACTTCATCTGGCGCTAATGAGGAGCCAGTAGTGCTGATTATTACATCTGAAATAGGTATATCCCCAAAATCTATGTTACAGGCTATACCATGAGCCATCACCGGCATATCATCAGCATCTTCTACGTGTAAAGCATATCTCAGGTTACCACTAACCGGTGCTAGTGGTTCTAATCTATAATTTAATAAACCAGGCGCAAAGGACGATAACGAAGGACCAGTCGTCAAACCAAAATTGGCAGATACGACCTGTAGGTCATTTCCATCAATAACACCACTTCCATCTGCATCCTGATGTTTATTATTTACATTATTAGCAGAAAACTGCCATGCTGGAGCCGGCTGCGGGGTAAATGCTGACGAAGCTGAAATACGAGCAGGTCCGGTATTTCCACTGGCAATACCCCAAAACAATACATCATCTTCATCAACTACACCATCATTACTTAAATCTCCCGGCCATACATCGTCAGAATCATTACAATTCCCTGTACCTCCACTACAAAAGTCTTCCCAGGAAACATTGAAGTTATTTCCATCACTGATATTGGTATTAAAACCATTATTTAATCGGCTACACAATGCCACCAGTGAAGGATCATAACAGTCATCCAGGTTATTATCATTAACAAACAAAAAACCCAGGCTGCTCAATGTCGCAAACTCAGACGGAATGCCTCCGGTCAACTCATTACCCTCTAGGTGTAAAAACGTAAGAATAGGCATATTACTCAAGGTTACAGGGATGTTTCCACTTAAGAGGTTATTGCTCAAATCTAAAAAGCCTACTCTTTGTAAAGCGCCTATAGTAGCAGGGATATTACCGCCCAATTGATTATTACTCAAATCTATATAAGTGGCATATTCCAGGGTGGTAATTTCATTTGGAAGGCTTCCCCAAAGTCCATTACCGCCTAAAGTCAGTACCTTTACACAGCCATTTTCGTTTAAGGTTACTCCGTACCAGGTATTCATTGGCTGACTTAGATCCCACTGATTGCTCCAAAAGGCGCCTTCGGCTGTATTGTATAAAGCCACCAGAGAAAGCGAATCGCTAAGGCGGCAACAATTACCGGCTATGGAATTACATTCAGCACCAAAGACATTATCCTGGAGGGTCTGTATATTTGTATTTCTGACGACATCTGCCAAGGAGGTATTTTCTATAGTACTAACGTCGTTAGTCAATGCCGGATCATTGGCATAATAGTAGTAATCTCCATCACGCAGACGCCCAAACTGTTCAGCCAGTATATTGTGAAGCGTAGGTCCTACCTCCGAGCCAGGCAGTTTATCCTCGCATAGAAAACCTACCCAGGCATCCACATCATTAATGTTACCATTATATAATGTGCTTAAAGTGTTTTGTAATACCGGATCACTGGTAATATCCGCAAAACTACTGGCAGAGCTTCCTGTGAAGTGATTGCGATAAGCATTGTAATGTGCCAAACCATGATCGCGACCACGCTGAATATTCAAAGCTGCCAAATCTAACCCAGGACCAGGACCAGGCATAAACAGGAAGGTACGAAGTGCTTCCACCAGATTAGCATCAATTTCTTCCTGAAACTGTACCGCCAAACCATTGAGCACAGGCTCTATACCATTTGCTGCAATAATACCAGGATTGAAAAATGCCTGTATCAGTGATACCCTTCCTTGTCCTACGCTATTTCCATCATCATCCAGCAATAATAATTCATTAGGCACCATAGTATGTCCTATCCGGAAAGCAGCCGTAGAAAAGCCATTAATTATATCTGGCTGAATGGCGTTGTTATAACCACTATAAGTTCCCAGATCGATACCCAATGCTGGCAAAAATTCATCATAAGTAATCTTTTGTAATAGAGCAATCACTTGCTTTCTTGCCATACTATAGATACTCTGGTCATCCAGAAGCGGATCAAGATTAC
>JAHDFX010000403.1 GCA_020627965.1 Saprospiraceae bacterium
TTTAAAATTTGAAGCCAATAGTGGGTTTCTTTTGCTTCTTTTCTGGCGATTTTAAGTCTGAAAAGAAAATCTTTATGGCTCAATTTTTCATTTGCCTCTATATAGTTAGCCCCTACAGAACCAGATGACCTAATTACTTGCCTACCATCAACTTGATTTGCAATGTTTTTTGGTAAAGTGCTAATTAACTTTCTTACTTCTATTGCAAATTGAAGCAAACGACTTTCCAACTCATATTTCATAAAACGTTTTTGGAATTTGGAATTTTTTATTTGGAATTTTTTCCTTTCATTTCAGCATAATACTGATAGAAATAAGGAATAGTTTCAATCCCTTTATAGTAATTAAACAAGCCATAATGCTCATTAGGCGAGTGGATAGAATCAGAATCTAATCCGAAGCCCATCAAAACCGTCTTCACACCCAGGATATTCTCAAACAAAGAAACAATAGGAATACTACCACCCGAACGCTGAGGAAGCGGAGCCTTACCAAAAGCCTGTTCCATAGCCTTCGCAGCAGCCTTATATTCTACAGAATCTGTTGGAGTAACAGCAGGCAGACCACCATGATGAGGAGTAACCTTCACCTGAACAGAATCAGGAGCAATACTTTCAAAATGCTTAGTAAATAGCTCAGTAATCTTATCATCATTCTGATTCGGAACCAGGCGCATACTAATTTTGGCGTAAGCCTTAGAAGGCAAAACCGTTTTGGCGCCTTCACCAGTATAGCCACCCCACATACCATTTACATCAAGCGTCGGACGTATAGAAGTACGTTCCAGCGTGGTATATCCCTTTTCTCCACGAATATCATTAACCTCCAAATCCTTCTTATAATAATCCAGATCAAAGGGTGCTTTATTCATTTCTGCTCTTTCTGCATCAGTAACGAGTTCCACATCATCATAAAAACCAGGAATGGTGATATGATTATTTTCATCGTGCAAAGAAGCGATCATCTTAGAAAGAATGTTGACCGGATTAGCCACAGCACCACCATAAACACCAGAATGTAGGTCACGATTAGGTCCAGTAACCTCTACTTCCACATAACTCAATCCACGCAAGCCTACAGTAATAGAAGGCACATCATTAGCAATAATGGAAGTATCAGAAACCAGGCAGACATCAGCCGCTAATTTTTCCCGATTTGTCTCAATAAAAGGACCCAGATTGTCAGAACCAACTTCCTCTTCACCTTCTATCATAAACTTCACATTACAAGGCAAAGCATCGTTTTTCATCATCATTTCAAATGCCTTAACATGCATATACATCTGCCCTTTATCATCACAGGCACCACGGGCAAAGATAGCCCCATCAGGATGCAAGTCTGTCTTTTTGATCACTGGCTCAAAAGGATTCCCACAAATCCAATGGATCAGGCGGCTGTACATCATAATGTCCGTATACCAGCACCGTTGGCAAATCTTTATCAATGATCTTCTCACCGTATACAATAGGATGTCCGGGCGTTGGGCAAATTTCTACATTATCTGCACCGGCTTCTACCAGGCTATCCCGAACAAATTCTGCTGTGCGGGCAACATCGGCGTTGAAAGCTGAATCAGCACTCACAGAAGGAATTTTCAGAAGTTCCAGTAATTCATCAAGGAAACGGTCTTTGTGGGTGTCGAGGTAAGTATTTAATTGTTGCATTCTTTATTTATTTTGAAATGCGAAGATAAGGAATGTAACAATACTTCGTATTGGGTTTTTGCTTTTATCCGCCAAATGATTTTTTAGAAGAAAT
>JAHDFX010000208.1 GCA_020627965.1 Saprospiraceae bacterium
TTCTGGTGGCACAGCGCCACTGGAATACAGTATTGACAACGGACTTACTTTCCAGACAACTGGTATTTTTACTAGTTTGGCGGGTGGCACTTATGACATAGTCGTTCAGGATGCAAACACTTGTGCAGTCAGTCAGCAGATTACTATAAATGATCAGTCGGCTCCGACAATTGATAACATAGTTTCTACAGAACCGACTTGTGGTAACACCAATGGCACAATCACCATCACTGCTTCAGGCGGTACAGCACCACTTGAATATAGTATTGATAATGGTGCAACATTCCAGTCGACTAATACATTTACAGGGTTAAACCCAGGGGTTTATGACATTGTCGTTCAAGATGCAAATACTTGTACAGCAAGTGCCCAAATCACTCTGACCGATCAGGCAGGCCCTGTTATTGATAATATAACATCAATTGACCCAACTTGTGGTGATAATAATGGTTCTATTATGATCACTTCTATTGGCGGCACTGCACCTGTTGAATATAGTATTGATAATGGATTAACCTTCCAAGCGGCTAATACATTTACAGGACTAGTGGCAGGGACTTATGATATACTTATACAAGATGCCAATACTTGTATCGCAACAGATCAGGTCGTTCTTACCGATCAGGGAGGAGCAACAATCGACAATGTAGATTCTACTAATCCTACTTGTGGTGATCCTACTGGCACAATTAGTATCACGGTAACAGGGGGAACAGTTCCACTTGAATATAGTATTGATAATGGGATAACTTTCCAAACGGCTAATACATTTACAGGGTTAGCGGCAGGGACTTATGACATCGTCGTTCAAGATTCAAATGCTTGTACGACTCTTACACAAGCAGTATTAACGGATCAGGGAGGGGCGAATATTGATAATATAGCCTCTACAAATCCAACTTGTGGAGATCCAAATGGTACGATCAGTATTACAGCTTCTGGCGGCACAACACCTTTGGAGTACAGTATTGACAACGGAGCTACTTTCCAGACAGGAAGCGGATTTACAGGATTAACGGCAGGAACTTACGATATAGTTGTTCAAGATGCTAATGGCTGTACAACAACTGACCAGATCATATTGACAGATCAGGCAGGCCCTACTATTGATAATATTGACGCCATTGATCCGACTTGTAATGGTGATACAAATGGCTCTATTACTATAAATACTACAGGTGGTCTGGCTCCTTTACAATATAGTATTGATAATGGATCGACCTTCCAAACAAGTAATATCTTCAGTAATCTTGGAGATGGTACTTATGATCTTGTTGTTACAGATGCGAATGCTTGTACGACAAGCGGTCAAATTACACTCACAGAACCTGCTCCACTTACTGCAACGTTAAGCAGTACAGATGCTAGTTGTGCGGGTGTATGCGATGGAACAGGAATAGCAACTCCATCAGGCGGTACAGCACCTTACACCTACTTATGGAATAATGGTGAGACAACTCAAATAGCTACCATGCTTTGTTTAGGTGCTAACACTGTCGTAATCACGGATGCAAATGGTTGTAGTATTTCAGAAAATATCACAACGAACGAACCTCCTCTCTTATTGGTAACAGCAATTCCAGTACAAGATGTATTATGTTTTGGTGACAATAATGGTATTGCTAATGCCACAGCAATTGGAGGAACGACACCTTACAGTTATCTATGGGATAATGGAGCAAATATAGCAACACCAACTGACCTGCCGGCGGGTGTCAATACTGTTACTGTAACAGATGCCAACGGCTGTATGGCTAACGCTTCTATCACCATTGGTTCGCCAACTGAATTACAGGTAATAGCGACTGCTACCGACGTAGATTGTTTTGGCAATTCGACAGGTACTGTATCAGCATCAGCGACAGGCGGTACAGCTCCATATAGCTTTAACTGGGGTGCCATTGACCCTAATAATGTCAGTGCTGGTATATATACTGTTACAGTAATTGACAATAATGGTTGTGCCGCAACAGCTACAGTTACGGTTGCAGAACCACCATTGCTTATCGGCACACTCAGCGGACAGGATGTGAGTTGCTTTGGAGGTAGTGATGGTCAGGCAACAGCTACTATGTTTGGCGGAACACCACCATACTCTTATTTATGGGATAATGGTGAAATGACCAATCCGGCAGTTGTATTGAATGTAGGCACTCATACAGTAACTGTAACAGATGCTAACGGCTGTACATTTATAGAAAGTATCAATATCAACCAACCAACTCCATTGGTGCCAACAGGCGCAAACTCTACCCCTGTAACTTGTTTTGGTGGCAATGATGGTACAGCAACAGTAAGTGCATCAGGTGGTACTCCGCCATATACTTACAACTGGAATGATGGTCAAGTTACACCAACAGCAACAGGTTTAACTGCTGGTGTCTATACAGTAGTCATCACTGATGCCAATAACTGTAGCTTACCAGCGATCAATGTTACTGTTACTCAACCAGACACACCAATTACGGCAACTAGTTCAAGTACTGATGTAACTTGTAATGGCGGTAATGATGGTACAGCAAGTATAGAAGCTATGGGCGGAATCCCATCCTATACATATATGTGGTCTGATGGACAAACCGGGCAAACTGCCTTTGATTTGACTGCGGGGAATTACACAGTGACTATTACCGATGCTAATAATTGTACATCAATAGAAATAGTAAGCGTGAATGAACCAACTGCTTATGTACTCACCATTGTGCCAACTGGAGTTAGTTGTTATGGTGATGAAAATGGTTCTATTCTGGTAGAAACCGTAGTTGGAAATACACCGCCATATGTATATTCTTTGGATGGTGAAAATTATGTCACCAGTAATTTCTTTGGTGGCTTGGCAGGTGGCAATTATGAAATATTTGTACAAGATATTAATGGTTGTACGACTTCTCAAACCGTGAACGTTGACGAACCATTTGAACTAATTGTTGATCTTGGAGCAGACATTGACATTGTATTGGGTGATAGTATTGAATTATTTGCACAGGTCAATACAACAGATTCACTCAGTTACATCTGGACACCAACATCTGGCTTGAGTTGCACAGATTGCCCGAATCCCATAGTCAATACATTTGAGACAACGACTTATCAGGTTCAGGTCATCAATGCAAATGGCTGTATTGCCTCTGATGAAATTACAATTACAGTTGACAAAAAGCGCAATATTTATATACCCAATATCTTCTCACCAGATAATGACGGCACTAATGATGTTTTCATGATCTATGGAGGACAAGGGGTACAAAATGTAAATGAATTCAGAGTTTATGATAGATGGGGTGAACTAATTTGGGAAGCTACTGATTTCCAGACAGATGATCCGGCATTTGGATGGGATGGTACTTTAAAAGGAAAGCCACTTAATCCGGCAGTGTTCGTCTACTATGCAGAAGTAACTTTCATTGATGGGATTACGATATTGTATAAAGGAGATGTAACTTTGGTTAAATAAACATTGGATGACTCATCCCGAATTTTCATGATGAAAATTCGGGATGAGTCATATTGATTAAAAATTATTCTCTTATACTGTCCTCTTTATCAGTCCAAAATTCGTAGCGATATATTTTTCGTTCTAAGACTTCGGTATCGGTCTTTAGGATTTCTTCATTAATAAAAACCTGATTATCATCATACTTGTATCGATGATATTTATCAGCCTGATTTGGAGCTGTTTCTTTAATCCTCAATAAATTACCCTGAGTATCATAGCGATAATTCATTGTATAACTCTCTCCACGTTTTGCTTTGGTTACATTCTCTAGTTGCCCTTCGGCATTATAACCACGAGTCACTACATAATCATCTGCGAAAGCAAACCACAGTTCCGTAACTATTTTATCATTATCATATAAATAAAAGAAAACTGATTTCCCTTCTACATCACGCTTTTCCTCCTCTTGCATCTCTGTAAGTTTTGCCAGCGATTTATCAGCGGGAAAATAGTATTCAACCTGAACAATTTTATTGTTGACATAGCTGATTTTTTTATTCATTTTCCCATTTTCCCAGTAATATTTCGACCAGTTTCCTGTAGCTCCATCTTGTGTTTTCTCAATAACAGCTGTCAGGTTTTCCCCAGAGTATACAAAAACCAGCTCCGAAAAGAATTCTCCTCCAAAGCTTTCTTTGATCGTTTTGAGCTTTTCATTATCATAAATATATTCTTTCTTACCAATCACTTTTAAATCATCATTCTGTTTTTTGTAGACTGTCTCCTTCTGAATTTGCCCATTTTCATAAAAATCGTATTGTGTAAACTGAGCGCCATCGGCTAGAGATTCAGCATTTTTATCATCAAAAATTTTAAAAGAAGCGATTTTCCGTTCCCTGACAAAATTTGCATTATAAATATGTCCTTGATTAGTCAGGTAATCCTGTTGGAACAAATTAGCCATGTTAATTTGAACACTAGCAGTGTTTTGAGCATTAACATTATAGAAAAAACAGGAAAACAGGAATACAGGCAATAAACGCCATAGGCTTAGGCTTTTCATATCGGTTTTAGCATATTGTAGCTGAAAGGCTTCCTACTTAGAAGCTGTTTGACTACAGGTTTATAGATGTTTCCTGTTTGTTGGGTTATACTTCACAGAAAAATAATACGCATAATATTATATTGCAGATAAAAAGATATACATTGCACACCAAGTTTATGGGTAATTGTCTATAAATCTAATTATCAAAATAATTTTTCATAAAACTAGATCACATGAATCACATCTACTTTTCAATCCTTAAATTAAACAAAAATTTAATTTGCACGGTCTTAACGACTGTTTTTTTTGTTTTTAGTTTATTTACAACAGCCTACTCCAATGTCATTATTACTGGCGTTTTTGATGGCCCGCTGACAGGTGGCCAGCCCAAAGGTGTTGAGCTATTTGTTACTGCTGATGTTGCTGACATGAGCATGTATGGTATCGGCTCGGCTAATAATGGCGGTGGTACAGATGGTGAAGAATTAACCATGAATGGAAGTTATGCAACAGGGACTTTCATTTATATAACTTCAGACAGTGCAGGCTTTGCAGACTTTTTCGGTTTTAATGCCGACTTTGTTGATGGCGCAGCCAATATTAATGGTGATGATGCCATAGAGTTATTTATGAATGGTGCAGTTATCGATGTTTTTGGAGACATTAATGTGGATGGCTCAGGCACAAATTGGGAATACATGGACGGCTGGGCTTATCGCAATGATGGAACTGGTCCTGACGGAGCTACTTTCGTAGAAAGCAACTGGATGTATAGCGGTACAAATCAGCTAGAAGGCGGTACTACTAATGCAGATTGTATGGTTCCTTTCCCTATCGGCACTTACATGGATGTTATGTCTTCCACACCGGAATTTGATTTTACTACTTCCGGGCTAAGTGTAGAGGAAGGTGATCCGGCTACCATCAGCGTTGCACTAAGTATTCCTGCTGATTGTTCTATTGAAGTGGTTTTAGACGCAGCTAATAGTACAGCTACAGAAGGCACAGATTTTACGTTTTCCAGTCCGGAAACGCTTACTTTTACTGCTGCTGGTCCTACAACTCAGGACATTACCATTATGCTAACAGAGGATGCGGACGTTGAAGGCGATGAGACTATTGTGCTTGTATTGGAAAATCTAGGTGGCATGGGTTGTGGATTAGGCAATGTTAGTCAGGTCACGATAACGATCACTGACAATGATTTTCAGGAATACACCATTGCTGAATTGACAGAAGAAAATGCTGACGGAACAGCAGCTCAGGCAGGGCTTACAGGTAAAGTTACCGGCATCGTACACTGTGGTGATTTTGACGGCAATGACGGCTATGACTTCACTATATTGGATGCTACAGGTGGTATCGCAGTTTTTGACTTTCAGGATGTTGACAATTATGTCGTAACAGAAGGCGATGAAATAGAGATTGTTGGTACCGTAGCTCAATTTAGAGGTTTAACACAGATTCAGCCCAGCTCAATTACTCTTTTATCTCAGGGAAATGCTTTGACACCTCACACTGTTGTTACTGATTTAAATGAATCTACGGAGTCTCTACCTATTGAAATGGAGGGCATGCTATTAGTTGATCCTACTCAATGGGGTATGGCAGGTAGTAGCTTCAATGTAGATATTATTGATCTTAGTGGCAATGTATTCACCATGCGCATTGACGCTGACACAGATATAGATGATCTTGTTGATCCTGCTGACTTCGACCTCGGTTTCAAGGTAAAAGGTATTGGCGGGCAATTTTCTTCAGATGCTGCCGTATATACGGATGGCTATCAAATCCGTCCTTGCAGTGCAGCAGACTTTGAACTTGACCCTGTAGAATCTATTGATGAAACTTTCGGTGCAGAATTTTCCATATATCCTAATCCGGTTACCGACCAGTTAATTATTGACACAGAGATCAATGACTATAATGTACGTATAACAGATGCATTAGGGCGTGATCTACAGCGTTTTGAAGCTAATTCTGGCACTACACAGCTAGATATGAAGAATTTTTCTTATGGTATTTATATAATTATCGTATCTTCGCAGGACAAGACATGGTCAGAACGTGTTCTTAAGAATTAATCTCAAAGAAGAAGATAGGAACATCATCTATCGATGTACAAGTAGATGAGCGAGGTCTTCCCGGTGGGGAAGACCTTTTTTTATTGGTCGATATATGAAGAGAACAGCCCACTCGAAATATATATTTTCGAGTGGGCTGTCGGTCTTTTAAAATTCAATAGTTCGTCTTACACAATTCCTTTCTCTCCCAGATAGCGTTCTGCATCCAAAGCAGCCATACATCCTGTGCCTGCTGCTGTAACTGCCTGACGATATACATTATCCTGAGCATCACCGCTTGCGAATACTCCTCCGACATTTGTCTTTGAGCTATCTGCTTTAGTGATAATATACCCTACTTCATCCATGTCTATCCAGTCTTTGAAAATACCTGTGTTAGGCTTATGCCCAATGGCTACAAAGAAGCCTGTAACGTCTAAGTTTTTTTCAGCCTGGGTCTTGTTATTGAGCACAGTTACACCTGTTACTTTACCATCTTCTTCCAGGATAGCTTTAGTTTCTGTATTCCAGTGCACATTGATATTCTCTTTATTGAGAACACGCTGCTGCATGATCTTGGAAGCTCTCATCTCATCCCGACGAACCAGCATGTGTACGTTTGTGCAGATATTGGACAGATAAAGTGCCTCTTCAGCAGCTGTATCACCACCGCCAACAACAACAACGTTCTGACCTTTATAGAAAAAACCGTCGCAAACAGCACAAGCCGATACCCCGCCACCAGAAGTAGCCAGCCTTTCTTCGTTCTCTAATCCTAACCATTTTGCACTGGCACCGGTAGAAATAATGACTGAATCGGCATGTACTTCGGTACCGGCATCTGTCCATACTTTATGTGGATTTCCTGAAAAATCTACTTTGGTGATTACTTCATAGCGAATATCCGTTCCAAAACGTTCCGCCTGGGCTTTAAAATCATCCATCATTTGTGGCCCCATGATGCCGTCTTTATAACCTGGATAATTTTCTACGTCTGTAGTAATCATTAATTGCCCGCCTGGTTCCGGTCCTGTGTATAAGACTGGTTTTAGGTTGGCACGTGAGGCATATATAGCGGCGGTATAGCCCGCAGGGCCAGAGCCAATAATTAAGCAATGTACGTGTTCTGCTGCCATTTTTATTTGTGTTAATGAGACAAAGTCATGCTTTGTCTGTATGTTTTGTTAATAAGAGCTTGTTTAAATTTAAAATTATCCGATAGCAATCAATATGGGAATATTGTATAACTAGTCAGCAAAAGTAAAGTATTATTTCAGTAAATAAAATCGCCTGACAGACAAAATTGTTTTAAAAGTCTCACATTTTAAATAAAAACGGGAGCTCTACTTTTGTAAAACTCCCGTTTTGATAAAAATCAGCTTTATCTTATCTTCTCTCGAAGTAATATTTATCTCCTGTGGTGCTATCCTGAAGTAATAATTGTCTTTGATTAATATTTACAACTCTTCGTATTATCGGAGGGCAACCTGGATAATAGGCGTCTAATACATGTACATCAATACCGTTAGGCGTTTGTTTAATGTCCCATTTCCCTGAGACATCCCAGTCATTCACGATAAGATCACCTGTTGCATTTTCCCAATTGACTACATATTGGGTGCGTCCTCTTTGATCCATTTTGTAAGAATGGATAGCCATAGTATCTATAACGATCTCCATTTTAGTCTGATCGGCATTAGGTTGAACACGAGTATCGTAGTGTACTTCATTTTCAATAATTTTATATACAAAACGCCATTGACCTTTGATCAGGCGCAGTGTTTCTGCTACATCTTTGCCTTTGGGCTGCACATCGGCAGTTTGTGCCTGAACAGACATGACAGACAAAAGTCCTGCTAGTACAAATAAGATTATTCTTTTCATGGTAATATTTTGATCTAATATAATAGTCGATTACAGCCTTCTTATGTAAATACTATGCCAAATCTGGCTGATGATGTGTCTATATTGTAATAAAATTGCAGAGCTTGTATATAATCCGTGCTGCTATATTTGCGTCAAGCTCACTACTATTTCCTGTTTCACAAACATCAAAACCTATAATTTCTCTGCCCGACTGCCAAAGTAATTTTAGCAAATAAACAGCCTGTTCAAAAGACAAGCCACCTGGAACTGGCGTGCCTGTACCCGGACAAAGAGCTGGCATCAATCCATCTACATCAAAACTTATATAGACTTTCTCTGGCAAGCTGTCAATAATAGGACGGCAAATGTTATCAAAAGTAGTTCCTTTGAACATAGCTTCTTTCATCTCTTGATCAAAAAAGACTTTTACACGCCCATTCGAGCTCTTTATATAGTCCACTTCTTCCTCACAATAATCTCTGATACCTACCTGTGTTAATTGAGAAATTTGTGGAAGTTGTAAAGCATTATACATAATAGACGCATGGGAATGGGTGAAGCCCTCATAGGCTTTACGCAAATCGCAATGTGCATCTATTTGCAAAATACCGAATGTACTATGATATTCTGACAATGCTTTTAAGCCGCCCAAAGGTACACTATGTTCACCACCAATTATGCCTACTTTTTTATCATTTTTCAGGTAAATCTTACATTGAGCATAAATATTTTCATGAAATGCTTCACATTTGCTGTTCACTTTCACCAAATCTTTTTGCAAGGAAGGATCATTAGGGTTAATGCCCTTTTCCTGTTGCTCAATAATACTTGCTGCTATTTTTCTAGTGGCATCATTTTCCTGCAAAGCATCAGGTGGCGTTTTTGCCATGCAGATTCCTCGTTTCCAGGCATCAGGCACATCAGCATCATACAGGTCTAACTGTAAGGAAGCTTCTCTGATAAGTTCAGGAGCTTGAGCCGTTCCGGGAGAATATGACGTTGTTACATCCCAAAGAGCAGGAAGTAGAATGATATTAGCTGTCTCTTCATTGAAAGGCAGGCCGATGAAATTACCATTACGTAGCCCGGGACCATTCGGATTAAAATCCATTATTGAAAATTAATAATTTTATCCTGCCGGATAATAAGGCGCTATCATCAAGTAACAAACAACACCTGTCACTGCGACGTAAAGCCAAAGCGGGAAAGTCCACTTAGCTAATTTGCGATGCCTTGCATCTTGGCGGGTAAAGCCCCGAATAAAAGTAAAGAGGACAAATGGTACAATCACTGCCGAGAGTATAATGTGAGAAATCAGAAAGAAATAATATACATAACGAACCGTTCCCTCTCCTCCGAAACTGGTTGGCTGAGTAGATGAATGATAAAGTACGTAACAGACTAAAAAGATAGCTGATAATATCATGGCTGCATAGATCATTCGCTGATGCATGACGATATTTCTTTTTTTAATAAAATACAACGCAGCCAAAAGCAGTAAAGCTGTAAAACCATTGATTGCCGCATAAAATGGTGGTAACATATAGGGATCAAAGGGCAGGGTGAGCTTAGGTAATCTCGGATTCATCAATACTGCTACTGCCAGCGGTATAGCTATAGATAATATAATAGCTACTATGTTCATTCTTTTTATCTGGGATTGTGTATGTGTCTTAGAACTCATTGAAAAAAAATTACAAATTAGAAATCCCAAATTCCAAATATTCAACAATCATTCTTTGGAATTTGTATTTTTTATGTTGGAGTTTTTCTACTTCTCTTTTTCTCTTTCAAAACCAATTTCTCTCCGTTTCTCTTTGGGCAAAATCATAGCCATATGCCGAACCAATAAATTCAGGGATTCTTCTTTACTCATATCGTAATAATTACGGATATTGAGTGCATCATCTACTAAAACTACCTGATGACGTTCAGGAGATTTTATCTGATATATTTTTTTAAATTCAGAAAAAGAAATACCCGTAGAATCTTCTGCTGCAACCAAAAACCAATCGGTTCGTTTGACTTCGCTATCAATATTATTTTTTTTGTAAAAATCTGCCGGAGCTATTGAAAGGTTTTCCAGATATGTAAGCACCTTCGCATTTGAACGTTCATGGAATTGCTGGCTGATAAGATCTAATGCCTTAATGGATGAACCACAGTCTTTGCAATCATTGGGCAACCAATTGGCCAACCAAACATTACCCGTCATTTTTATAGTACTTACCGTATCGCCAAGAGTTGATAAGTGCTCAAAATCAGATATTTGACCTTTAGGCTTTAACATTTCCATGTTTTCACGAAAATATTGTCTGCCTTGATATAAATAGTAGAATGAGCCTAATGGCAATACTGCCAACATCAGAAATAGCCCCCCAAATTTGATAAAATTTCTCATATTTTATAAAACAGTCCTTTTTTAGACTTGTTTAAACGTTAGGAATGACGAGGAAATAAATTTACACTATGACTCGCTCTTTTTTTCTTTGGCATCCCACCCTGAACGGTTCACTACACCAAAGATACACTGTATCTTTGCCCTACGGGTTCGTTACGTTCATGTTGCAAAAAGCCTTACGTAGCTCTCCCGATAGCTATCGGGAATGTGCGGTTTTTGCGCCTTGAAAAAGAAAA
>JAHDFX010000209.1 GCA_020627965.1 Saprospiraceae bacterium
TATGTCGATTTACATTTGACTGATAAAAGCAAAAACCAATACGGAGTATTGTTAATAAAATCTAATGTCTATTCCTTACTGATTCTTTCTGACTGTTGTTGAAAGGCTTCTACCAGTAAGTGGCTAAATTTAACAGCCCCGAATTTACTCAAATGTCCAATGTCAAAAGATTCTTCAGCATCATATAGTTCAGGATAAAGCATAGGATTACCTAAGTCAACTTTATGTTTTAAATCCAAAGCATTGTATAAAGCCAGTATGCCCGGGCTACGTGGAGTTTTAACCCAAAATATCTGTATTCCCTTTGAAGCAGCTTTCCGGTCTAGTTGATAAATTCTATCCAAATTAGCTTGACAAACATAGCCGGATAAATCTTGATATTCCTGATTAAAACGTGATACAGATTTGCTCAAGATATTGGTATCTGATCTAAAACTTTTTAATCTTTGACTAAATTCATTATTGCCGCCTAAAAAAGCCATTTCTGCTTCCAGACTATAATAACCATCTTTCTGTTTACCCAAAATGTCAGTATGTTCTTTGGGAGTAAAAGTCAGTGCCGGACGTACTATACTGGCTTTTGTAAGTTGGTTCAGATAACTGATAGAATAGTTGCGGGTATACCCTGGTTTATCATTGTTCCAGGTACATTGAGCTGCCAGCCACCAACTTTTTATCTTCATATAATAAGTGGAACGAAGTGTAGACCGATTAATGGTTTCAAGATTTTGGATAACACCTAGTTCAACAAAAATATATTTTGTATTAGGTTGTTCAATATCTAAGAAGTGATCTAAAAAATAATAAGTTTCAGGTGGTTTTGTTGCGCTATACCCAAGATTGAAGGAAAGAGTTTTTCCCACATTCAGACTATCAAAAACATGAGGTACAATATGTCGATAGAACCGGCTGGAGCCAATAAAATAAGTATTGTATTTGAAATTTTCCTGTTTGACATGAGCCATTTTTATACTTAAGCCTTCATTGCCCCAATAAAAGGGTAGTCCATTGTCTACAAATGACAAGGCACCTAAAGTTATTAAAGTAAACAAGCCCAGTCTAAACAGGAACTTTTGCATGTTAATCTGAATAGTGACTATTTAAAACCAAGAGCTTTGGTCTTATCCACATATTCTGGTTCTACCGATACCTTTACGATTTTTTCAGCAGAGCAGGTCTCCTCGGCTTCTCCACACTTATAACGCTTATTGTTGGGGAGGCGACACATACAACTACCGTTTTTTCTTTTCGTACAGGCACACTTCCCTGTAGCACAGCTCATACGTACAGCCAATACTTTGATGCCATTTTCTTTTAATAGATTCTTGACATTAGTCATAGGTGTTATGCTGGAATCTCTGAGTACAATCTGATTGGAAGCTCCTTCATAGGTCAGCCATATCTCTTCCTCGCCACAGGAACTCAGAGAAATAAGAAGGACGGTCATTATTGCAAAAATGATATGATAAGAAAATTTATTTTGCATAATTGTTTGTTTTAAATTGCTTATGTTTTGATGTATTTATACTGTCAGTTTATCTGCTTCCATGTATAATGGGAAATTCGCCATAAATGCATTGATCTCTTGTTTAGTGCTGGCGATCAGGTTTTTATCTTCTGGCTTAGATAGAATATTATCTATCCATTCAACAACTCGCATACAATCACTTGTATCAAAACCTCTTGTAGTAATAGCAGCAGTACCGATTCTTATACCAGAAGTAACCATTGGTGATTCTGTATCAAAAGGTACCATGTTCTTATTGACAGTAATATCTGCTTTGACAAGGGTATTCTCTGCTAATTTTCCTGAGATGCCTTTAGAACGCAAATCGATCAGCATTAAATGATTGTCTGTGCCGCCTGAAATAATTTTGTAACCACGTTTTACAAAAGCCGCGGCCATGACCTGTGCATTTTTGATTACTTGTTTACAATAAACTTTGAACTCGGGTTGTAGGGCTTCATAAAAAGCGATTGCCTTGGCTGCTATTACATGTTCCAATGGACCTCCTTGCATACCAGGAAACACACCGCTATTAATAATACCCGACATTTTACGGATAGTCCCTTTTTTCGTTTTCAAACCCCAGGGATTCTCAAAGTTTTTACCCATCAAAATCAGCCCGCCTCTTGGCCCACGCAGTGTTTTGTGCGTAGTTGTTGTGATAATATGGCAATGTGAAATTGGATCATTCAATAAGCCAGCTGCTATCAGTCCTGCCGGGTGAGCGATGTCAGCCAGAAGCAAAGCACCTACTTTGTCAGCAATTTCACGGAAACGTTTGTAATCCCAATCTCTTGAATAAGCAGAAGCCCCGCAAATAATAAGTTTGGGTTGTTCTCGCAAGGCAATTTCCTCGACTTTATCCATATCGATTATTCCGGTATCTTGCTCTACGCCATAGAACGTCGGACGATACACTTTTCCTGAAAAATTAACAGGCGAGCCGTGAGACAAATGTCCTCCATGAGCCAGATCGAAACCAAGAACTGTGTCGCCAGGCTTCAGTACAGCAAGAAAAACTGCAGCATTTGCCTGAGCGCCAGAGTGTGGCTGCACATTGGCATAAGCAGCACCAAATAATTCTTTTGCCCGATCTATTGCCAACTGCTCGATCTTATCCACAACTTCACAGCCACCATAATAGCGCTTGCCCGGATAGCCTTCGGCATACTTATTAGTTGGGCAGGTGCCCATGGCTTTCATGACTTGCCAGCTGGTGAAATTCTCAGAGGCAATTAATTCTATACCTTCTCGCTGACGCTTGAGTTCTTGCTGTAAGAGTTGCTGTATTTGTGTGTCTTGCTGCATAATTTTATCAAATTTCACGCAAAGTTAAGGATTAAAGACATGAAAAGAATAAAGTCTATTGCTTTCCGGCAACTTTTATTTTTTCAACCATTTTAACCAAAAAGGTAAATTGTTTCTTTTTATATTATAGTAAGGTACATTCTCTGCTCCAAAACCTTTGTAAAAACGGGCAATAGATGGAATAGCAGAGCCCTCAAAGTCTAAAATAACAGGCCGCCCGGCATTGCTGCGAATTAACACATCTATGAGTATGTGCATCGCATTACACGCCCGACCTTTTTGGGTGGAAGAAGGCAGTAAGTTGATGATTTTACCATGTCCGGTCAGAAAAAAAGCACCAGCCAGTAATTCGCCATCTTTAGATTGAATACCAGAAATAAAACCAAGTCCCCGATGTAATGCATTATAAATGATCCTGTGAAGTGTATGATAAGATCTATCACTCAGCTCAGGTATTTTTTCACCTTGATTAAGTCGGAACATTTCAACTAGTTTCTCCGGCTTTACCGAAGTCGTAAAGGTTAGTTCATGTTGCCCTGCCTTTTTCAAATTTCTTTTCAGATTAGTAGAATACCTCTTGTAAATAGTATCATAATCATCTCTTAGTGATAATTGATAATTTGGACGTTCATGAACCTCAAACATCGTATGTTTGCCTGGACGATTCCTAACGTTGAGGTAGATATCAATGTACTTGAAATGCGCCGGGATAGCATTAAGAAATGCCGCTATACGCTTTTCGGAAAGTATGTGAATGGAAAATATACCTAATTGTTGGCAAAATTGAGGTTGGAAAAGCCGCTTATAGCCTGCCAGCCGATCATTCCATACCAATGGAAAAACAGATTCGTAGTCGCCTTCAACGAGCCCATCCCACTCTTCGCATACATTATTCAGATACCATGAATAGGCATAATTAACCCCATTACCGGAATAATGTACACAACTATCCCACTTCAAACGGTCAATATCCTTACTTTTAACATAGCGTATTTTCATAAAACAGGTATTATTATATTGTTACTTAGTTTTTTGCCATGCTTTTTCTGTAGAAAAATATGTATGATAATATACGTTTATGTATATGTTTATTTATTTTTAACATAAAATAACTTGTCACATTTGTTAGTAAAAATGTTTTTTATTGATTCCCACACTGATAATCTTTATAGCGAACGAAACTAGAAGATAATTTTTGAATATTAAAATTACTGCTTAATTTTGTGACATATTTTGTTGGAATCTTTTTTGTGCTTTTTTGTGTTTTTGTAACAACGTTTTAATAAATTGTACGTAGATATATATTGCTAAAGATGAAGAGTATTTTTATTGATACACACATTTCTTATTCTGTTTACAGGAAAGAAAACAACAATTTATATACATCTGTTTAACAAAAAATACATAAATTTTAGAAGAAATGAGTGATAAGAAAGGTAAAATTTCTGGCGCACATCTGGGACTAGGTGATATTTCTACTATACGGGATATTCTATTTGGCGAAAAAACCAAAGAGATAGATATTCAGCTACAAGCGCTGCAAGAAAAACAAGGAGTGCTTAATGATGAGCAGTTAGAACGAATTAGTGAACTCACTAAGAAAACAGACAAACGTATTGAGGACTTGGAAAAACAGTTTGAAGAAAAAGTGGCCGAACTGGAAAAAAAGATGAACGCTCACGTAGAAGAATTGGAACGTCAAATTATGAATGTCAGTAAATCCGACAAACAAAACTTGGCAGCTATGCTTCAGGAATTGAGTACGAATCTTATCAAAGGAGAATAAAAATAATGTGTTAAATGAATTCAATGTGACATTCAATAGTGTGTATTATGCACTCCTTTACAAAGGTGTCAAATAGACAAAAAATAGTTTATGATGACCAATCATCAAGATGATGTAGATCGACAATTGGCCATACTTCGTGATATACTTTTGCATGGAGATCGTGAAAAAATCCAAAAGTTACAGGAAATTATTGATAGTAAAGACGAACTGGAAAAAAGGATTCAACCCATCCTGGATGACAGGATAGAGAGTATTAAAGATAATTTTCCAACTGTTTTTGGAGATGAGGTAAATAGAGAAGTAGAAAAGAAGTTATTGTTATCTAATGACCTTATTTTAACTGCCATCTCGCCCTTAATGGGTAAGATGATCAGGAAGTATATTGGTCAGCAAATAGGAGAATTAAAAGATAAAATTGACCGTCAGGTAAAACATACATTCTCCTTTAAGCGCTATTATCACCTCATTCGGGCAAGAATTTTTGGTATTCAGGATAGTGAATGGTTCTTGTCTCAATTAGATGATTTCCAAATGGAAATCAAAGACATTTTTGTTATTCAGCGCAACTCAGGTTTATTGTTGGGAAGTTATTCGACTTCCGAGATGGGAGACTCCGGAATCTTTGGTGGCATGCTTACAGCGATTAAAGCTTTCGGAGAAGATGTATTCAAAAAGTCGGATGAAGGAAGACAGGAATTGGAAATGATTGATTATAATAGCCATAAAATATATATGCAAAGTCATCACAATTACTACTTTGCAGCTGTATTGAAGGGGACAATTACAGCATCTGAAAAAAATAAATTGTCAGATAAATTAATCAAATTTGCAGAAAACGAAAAAAGACTAAACTCAATGAGTCCGACTTCGGAAGATATTGAGTATATTTCTGGAAAATTGAAAGAAAATTTTGCTTAAATTTTGCGATTCTTCTTTTTCAACTGAGAAAAAAGTTTTACACTTGAGCATTCAAAAAAGAATAAAACAACGAATGGATATTAGTAAAAAAATAATCCTGACAGGAAGTTTCGGAGTTGGAAAAACTTCCTTGTTCAGTCGTTTCATCTACAGTGAGTTTGATGAAAGATACCTGACAACTATTGGTGTGAAGGTAGATAAAAAAGTTGTTGATGTAAAGGATCACAAACTCAACATGATGTTATGGGACATCGCTGGCGAAGTAGCACAAGATAAAGTACCTCTGTCGTATTTTTTAGGTGCAAATGGTGTCATTTATGTATTTGACCTTACACGCCCTATGACTTACAACAATATTCTAACTGATATTGAATATTTGAAAAATATCTTACCCGAAGGAATGGTGAAAATTGTTGGTAACAAAAAAGACTTAGTCACTCCAGAACATATTGAAAACGTAATTTCCAACCTACCAGTAGAATGTGATATCACAACTAGTGCGAAAACAGGAGAAAATGTTGAATCATTGTTCCTGAGTATGGGAGAAGCACTGGTAGTATAATATAAAATAGAATATTTAAATAGAGACCATCAGTTTATTCTATTTGATTTTAATAAAGAATTGCTGGAAAGTTGCAATTCTTTATTTTCTATAGATACCTATAAAAAACAACCACTCCAAACCTGGTGTGCCCTAAAAAAACTCAGAAATCCTGCTAGAAAGTTTAATAAACCTTACCTATTAAAAATATACATTCACATATTTGCTTTTTAGCAGTTAAAAAACGAGCACTTTAAATACATTTTTTCTACCTTGGTGTTCTTATTCAGGAATAAGCTAAACCATACCACATTATGCCAACAATACAGGCTGCTATAACAGCAGTATATGGATGGACACCAGACTATGTATTAACTAATGCAGAGCTCGAAAACATGGTTGATACGAATGACGAATGGATTCGTACTCGTACGGGCATTCATGAGCGCCGTATATTGAAAGGGGAAGGCTTAGGAACATCAGAAATCGGCTTTCATGCAGTGACTGGCTTACTTGAGAAGCGAGGAATTGATGCATCCGAAATTGATCTGCTGATTTGTGCTACCACTACGCCCGATATGCAATTTCCCGCTACCGCAAATATTATTAGTGACAGAGTAGGGGCTGTTAATGCCTTTAGTTATGATATTAATGCCGCCTGTTCCGGGTTTTTATTTGCCCTGGAAACAGGCAGTCGCTTTATACAATCCGGAGCTTACAAAAAAGTTGTGGTCGTAGGAGCAGATAAAATGTCTTCGATCATTGATTATACTGATCGAGCTACTTGTATTATTTTTGGCGACGGAGGAGGAGCTGTGTTACTTGAGCCATCTGAAGATGAACTTGGAGTGCAAGATTCTAGCCTGTACACAGATGGATCTGGAAAGGTTTATCTGCATCAAAAAGCTGGTGGCTCTGTAAAACCCGCAACAGCAGAAACGGTTGCGGCTGGTGAACATTTCGTTTTTCAGGATGGACGCCCTGTCTTTAAAGCTGCCGTAAAAGGCATGACTTCAGCCATTAACAATGTACTGGAAAAGAATCAACTCAAAGTAGAAGATATAGATTGGCTCATCCCACATCAGGCAAATATTAGAATCCTTAACTCGGTAGCAAGTATGATCGGCATACCTGAAAAAAATGTCGTTGTTAACATACACCGCTATGGCAATACGACTAGCGGTACAATTCCGCTTTGCCTTTGGGAATGGGAAGGTAAATTCAAAAAAGGAGATAAGATTATTCTTACTGCTTTTGGCGGAGGCTTTACCTGGGGAGCTATTTACCTGACCTGGGCTTACTAGAAATCGAAACCTTATTTTCTCAGCTTTACTAAAAAAGAAAACCCTCCGGCGGGGTACCGGAAGGTCGTTCTATATTGTTTTCGGCGTATTGCGGAAAAAATATTGGGTATCTTAATCGAACTACAACTCCAAATCAGGAATTGCCGTTTTTATTTAAAACTATATTCAGTTGTGGCCAGCATTTTTCTCATATTTATGAGTGCATAACGCATTCGGCCCAAAGCTGTATTGATACTTACCTTTGTCAATTCTGCAATCTCTTTGAAAGAGAGTTCAGCATAATGACGCAAAATAACAACTTCACGTTGTTCTGGCGGCAAATTATCTACCAACTGACGGATAGAAGCATGCTTCTGATTGCGAATAATTTCTCCTTCCGCATTCCGTTCTGGTGCTTCTAATACATCAAAAATATCGAACTCACCACTGCTGGTTGTCTTTATTGGACGACGTTTGTTTCGACGGAAATGGTCTACACAAAGATTGTATGAAATTCTTAAAGCCCATTGTAAGAATTTGCCTTCGTCATTATATTTGCCTTTGCGTATGGTACCAATAATTTTAATGAACGTATCTTGAAAGATGTCATTGGCTGTATTCTCATCTTTCACAAACATATAAATTGAAGTGTAAATCTTACTCTGATGGCGAGTTAGGAGTACTTCAAATGCTTTCTCATTGCCTTCCAGATAACTCCGGATTAATTGGCGATCGTTAAAGGATGTAACTTGCATAATCTACAGATTTTACTTGTAACTTTACAGGGAAAATTACTGGTATCAGAACAGAAACATGTCCTGAAAACTAACTAAAACCAATACCAGTAAGTAAAAAGTGTAGAAAATTTTTCCTTATACAATCTGTTTTTAATAATGATGAAAGTAACGTTATTTACTATACATATACCAAATACCGTACCGAAGTAATCCTTTTGTCGGATTTTTTTAATGATTTGTCGAGAAAAGTAAAAAATTAATCGATAGAAGCCAATTTTGAGAGACATACTCTGTTTGACAACAAAAACAGGTCAAATTGAGTTTCATAGAGTGATTATGATTAAAAAACGCAAACCAGCAGATAATATTGTGAGTAATGAAATTTTAATTCAGGGCGCCAGAGCTAATAATCTGAAAAATATTAGTGTCAGCCTGCCTCGCAATCAACTCATCACAATTACCGGAGTGTCCGGTTCCGGCAAATCTTCGCTTACTATTGATACGCTATATGCCGAAGGACAAAGACGTTATGTGGAAAGTTTGTCTTCCTATGCCCGTCAGTTCCTGATGCGTATGAAAAAACCAGATGTTGATTTTATCAAAGGCATCTGCCCGGCAATTGCTATCGAACAGAAAGTAAGTACCCGAAATGCTCGTTCTACTGTCGGTTCTTTAACCGAAATTTATGATTATTTACGTTTATTATATGCCCGTATTGGCAAAACCTACTCCCCCGTTTCCGGAGAAATTGTCAGAAAACATGAAGTTTCTGATGTAGTAGATTTTATCTTCACTTTTAAAGACAAAACTAAAGTACGACTTTTTGCTCCAATAAAGCCACACCCGGAACGTACCTTTAACGAGACTTTAACCCTTTTGTTACAGAAAGGTTATACTCGTATATTGCTCAAGGATGAACTCGTCAATATTGAAGATATTACATCAAAAGAACGCAAACTGACCAAAAAGGAACAGTCTTTAGAGTTTATATACGTATTAATTGATCGTTTCGTTGCCTCTAAGGAAGCAGAAAATATGAAACGGGTAGCCGATTCTGTGCAAACAACCTTTATAGAAAGCAGAGGAGAATGTTTTGTTGATGTCATGGAACAGGAGCAAAAAACCTTCAATAATCGTTTTGAACTGGACGATATACTCTTTGAAGAACCAACACCACATTTGTTTAATTACAATAATCCTTATGGAGCCTGTAAAAAATGTGAAGGTTACGGTCAGGCTATTGGTATTGATGAAAATAAGGTGATACCAAATAAGAGTTTATCCGTTTATGAGGGGGGAGTAGCTTGTTGGAAAGGCGAAAAGAATGGCAAATGGAGGGATAAATTTGTCAAATCAGCGATTCATCTGGATTTTCCCATACACAGAGCCTATCGAGACCTTAGTAAAGCAGAAAAAGAATTGCTCTGGAAAGGAGATAAGAAAAACCGTATTTATGGTATCGATAAATTTTTTGAGCAATTAGCAGAAAAAACCTACAAAATTCAAAATCGTGTTATGCTGGCACGTTATCGTGGTAAAACGAAATGCCCGGAATGTGAAGGAAGGCGTTTACGCAAAGAATCCACTTACGTGAAAATAGGCGGCAAAGCTATTACAGACCTGGTCGATATGCCGATTATTGACCTCAGTAATTTTTTCGATCAACTTGAATTGTCTGAACACGACGAAACGATAGCAAAGCGCCTGATCTTTGAAGTCAAAAACCGACTCCGCTTTATGCAGGAAGTAGGATTAGGTTATTTAAATATTGGCAGACTATCTGCAACATTAAGTGGAGGAGAAACACAGCGCATCAATCTTACCCGCACATTAGGCAGTAACCTTACGAGTTCGCTCTATATTCTGGATGAGCCTAGCATTGGTTTACATCCTCGAGACACCGGACGCCTGGTCGATGTACTGAAGTCCCTACGTGATCTGGGCAACACAGTTGTCGTTGTTGAACATGAAGAAGAAGTCATTAAAAACTCTGATTATCTGGTAGATATAGGCCCTGCCGCAGGTATTTATGGAGGAGAAGTCATATTTGCCGGAGCCTATAAGGAAATTCACAAAGAAGCCAAAGAAAGCTTAACGGCTGCCTACATGAGCGGACGTATGAAAATTCCTCTGCCGAAAATCCGAAGAAAAGCTACCAATAAGATCACAATAAAAGGAGCTTCTCAACACAATTTGAAAAACTTTGATGTTGATTTTCCTTTAAATACACTAACAGTCGTCTCTGGTGTATCGGGTTCTGGTAAAACGACATTGGTCAAGAAAATACTTTATCCCGCATTGAAAGTTCATCTGGAAGAAGTAACGCCTATCAAGCCTGGCGAACATGATAGCCTGGAAGGTGATCTAAGTCAATTCTCTCAGGTAGAAATGGTCAATCAGAATCCTATAGGAAAATCGTCTCGCTCCAATCCGGTCACTTACGTGAAAGCCTATGATGGCATTAGAAAATTATTTGCGAGTCAGCAATTATCCCTTATTCGTGGCTTTCAGCCCAAACACTTCTCATTCAATGTAGAGGCGGGGCGTTGTGAAGCCTGTAAAGGAGAAGGTGAAATCACAGTAGAAATGCAGTTCTTAGCCGATGTTAAGCTTATTTGTGAAGATTGTGGCGGACAACGTTTCCAGCAGGATGTACTTGATGTAAAATATAATAACAAAAGCATATCAGAAGTACTTGATCTCAGTATAGAAGAAGGCTTGAGCTTCTTTGAAGGAAATAAAGATATTGTCAATAAATTAAAACCTTTGCATGATGTAGGACTAGGCTATGTCAAGCTCGGTCAATCTTCCAGTACGTTGAGTGGGGGAGAGGCACAGCGTGTGAAACTGGCTTCTTTTCTAGCCAAAGAACGGGTAACAGAACGCATCATTTTTATTTTTGATGAACCA
>JAHDFX010000210.1 GCA_020627965.1 Saprospiraceae bacterium
TCTAAATCAGAGGAATATAAAACTGCTCCCCATCCATCAGGGTCTTGTGTTCCATTCAATGGATTAGCGGTTGTTACTGATGTCTGCCAGTCAGTTAATTCTGTTGCCAAACTCCCTGTACATATCATTGGTGCAGGATCGGTTACTGTTACTGCCAGTGGACAAGCTCCACATACACAAGTCTCCATAATTGACAATGGCATACTATCTTCATAGCAATATGTATCGAAAGGTGCCATAACTGTTGCTGTAAGTGCGTTATCTATAGCTCCTCCGATCAAAGTATTAAGGTCTGCTTCAAATGCTACCAATTCAGTATTAAGTACATTGAAATTGTAAACATTATAAGTCATACCGTCTCCCATCAAGCCAGTGAACGTTCCTGTCTGGTTAACAGCAATAACATTTCCACTTGGATCAACTAAGGCATAGACCATGCTGTATTCATTAGCATTTGGCGCTAAAGCCTGAACATTAATATCATAAGTACCAGCAGGGCATACACATGTACCAATTTGTGGCTGACAATTCAACTGGAATAGTTCAATAGTAGTTGTACAACTTGCATCTGCTGCATCGACCACTGTTAGTGTTACTTTATCATTCTGTGCCGAATAAGTCAAGCCAGATATCGTTCCACCAGTAGCAGGGATTGTCGTTGTTGTATTGCCTATACTTTCAGTAACCATGTAGCTAGTGCCTCCTGTAACTGCACCTCCTGAAATACTATTTATAGTAATATCAAAAGTACTTCCTTCGACAGAGCAAGAAGGTACTGCGTCTATAGTTATATCTGTACAAGTTGATGCAACTGGGCAGACAGGTTCATCAAAGCTGAATGTTCCCTGACATGGAGTAGCAGAGCCTGTTTCCGTCACGGTAACTACTAAAGCAGTAGTTCCGTCTCCTATAGCAACATTCGTAAAGCTTTCAGTTTGGCTTGCACCCGTTGTTGCTACAGCCGCAGCACTTGTTTGTCCTGCCACATCAATATCAACTGTTGCTGCTGCTTCAGGATTACTATGCGTAAACGTTACATCAAGATTGTAAGTACCATCGGCATTACAGGTTGTTGTAACATCAGTTACAAGGATACTACAAACACCAGTTACGGTAACCTCTGTAGGATCCTCATCACTAACTTCAGTATCATTATCACCTTCTGGATTTGCTGTAACTGAAATATCATTAACAAAAGGATTTGTTACTCCTCCTGAAGTCATGCAATTAAACGTAAAGGATTCTCCTGGATCCAGTAGCTCGTCCATATTGCCTTGCGCTAAAATCAAGTTCTCGATAACTGTTGCACTTAATTCACAAGCTGTCGTTGTTGGGTCAGATAAAACTACATTTTCCAATGCAACTGTACCATCATTAGTAACGGTTATTGTAAATGTTGCATCTGCTCCTGAAGCTACTTCCTGAGTATCATCTGTATTATCTGCATCATCCTTATCAATCATAATAGAAGCTGGGCTTTCTGTTACAGTTGTTGGATCATCATCCATAACTTCTGTACCACTTCCTTCTCCATCAGCCGTCACTGAAATGGTATTGATATACGGTAAAGTAGCAATACCTCCGGCAGTTGCACAAGTATATGAGAATGACTCTCCTGGATCAAGTACAGCATCCATGTTACCGACAGTCATAATCAATGCTGCTGTCATAGTAGCATCCATTGCGCAAGCAGAAGCATTAGACTGGTCGTCTGTAATGACCATGTTAACCAGTCCTTCATCACCGTCATTAACTACTATTACGGTGAAATCTGCATCCTGTCCGGGCTGAATTTCCTGAGTATCATCAAAATTATCTGCATCATCTTTTGTGATAACTACACTAGGCGCTACCAGACATTCAGACATAGTGATCGGAAAAGCAAGTTCCATAACACAGTCACTTGACATTGCTGGATCCTGCATATAGCCCACACAATCTGAACCATTATCCTGATATGCAATATTACCTGCTGAGTAGCCTAACTCACGTATTCTGATATAAACAATATCTGAAGCAGTAACGGTATAAGCTGGGTTAGAAATAAGATCGTCAGGTGTTGTACCTCCGGCATTACTCATAGAGCCGAAAGATATACCTGATCCCCATCCTGTTACCATAAGAGGTCCGTGTGAACCACCTTGTTGAACTACTTCATTTCCAGCCAATGTCTGGTTATCTAATTGAGTAAATTGAACAGCGACATCAGTATTTTCACAAGCTACGATAGGTGTAGCAGCCAAAGCAGCTACAATAGCATCTTCTTCATCTTCAATTTGATCTAAAGCTCCAATATCGAAAGTTTGTGTTTGCGCACCAGTTGGGGAAGTCCAACTTAGGGTGACCTGATAAGCAATAGCATCATTCATATCGCCTGGTGTTGGTGTATCATCTAAATGCCAGCTATCACCTGCACTTCCTAATACATTATCGCCATCATCATCTTGTAAAGCATAAGAAGTTGTACACGCTTTATCATCCAGGTTGAAACTCCAATCCCAGAAAGTGGCATCCGTAGCATCAGGCATCACAATACGATCAGCAGGACAATCTACAAAACAATCTGAGGAGATGGGCTTATCAATTGGCAGACCTTCTCCACCGCCCCATACTACTGCATGAACGGGGTCAGTCAAGTCACAAGGTGCAAAAACGGCAAGCTGTTCTGCATCATTATCTAATGTAATATCAGGTATTTGAGTAGCATCACCACAAAGAGAAGCAACTTCCCAAGTAGAAGCAATACAGCCACAACCACAAGTCTGAACATCCAGATCGTGTGAGTAACCTCCATTAGCTGTCAGGTCATGATTTTGTGGCGCACCACCGACACCAGCTCCTGTAGCTGCCAGATTTGAGCCTACTGTAAAGTAATCTCCGGCAGGAATAATGGTACCTGCTGGCACCTGAATCAAAAACTCACCATTAGTCAAATAATAACCTGAAATATCACAGTCACCGGGTCCTTCGCAATATAACTCAAACCATTCGCCTGATGTAGCATCACCTGAACCGGGGTCTGTATTGAATTCAGAGATAATTACTGGTGCCTGATTACAAACAGGCGCAACAGCTTCGCAGATTGAGATATCATCAATGATGGCAATATCTCCTCCTCCATTATTTGCGATAAGCAATTCTAAACCAATATTATCACCAGCAGTAACTGGTACTGTTATGGTGATTTGTTCACAATCATTATCTACTAAATCTAAACATTCATCTGTAATTTCTGAAGATGATTGAGCTGCGCCATTAATGAATGGTGTTACCGTAATATCGTCTCCGGCATCCCAACCAGCGGTATTGCTGACCGAAACCGTAATATCAACAGCCGTTACACCAGCAGGCACAACAACATCGTCGAAAATGAGATAACCTTCTCCATCTGCAACAGAACCTCCGGGATTAGTTGTATTTGCAGCAGGTAAAGTTAGTGTAGGATCAGCAGGATTTGCATTAGCCGGGTGACTAGCAGCTTGAATATCTTCTATCACCCAAGCTGTTCCAGCACAAGCATTGGCTGTTCCCTGTGCAGTACCTGTTCCCCAAAAATCGTCTCCTCCCCCATTTTGCCAAGGGGCAGGATAGGCTGTGAAAGTCCAGCTATTTTCAGCATCAAAATTCTGACCAGCTACTAAAGCTCCACCGCCTGGGCAAGTAAGTCCAACGGCTGGTTCGCAAGTAGGCGAAGTAGCTAAGACAGGCAGATCACAGCCATTTGTGCTTGTAATATTAAAATTTAGATCGGTTGCTTCCGTGATACCGGAAATCACAATATTTCCGGCAGCATTATTATTCGGATCGACACTTGTTGCGTCTACAGCACCATCATTTGGCGTTATAGTATATGTATCGCCTGTGTTTCCTCCTGTAAAAGGTATTGTTACGGTATAAGTATCTGTACCAGGAGTTTCTGTATCACATGTTATAGTAATGTTGGCATCATCTAATACTAAGTCACAGGCAGGACAAGCATCAAGGCTTGAAGCTCCTGGTCCGGCATTTGTTAGCGCTAGACCATCTGTATCATTGCCCCAGTCTTCTGTACATTCAGACGTAGCTGTACTCAAAGCAGCTGGGATAGCTAATGTAAACCCATTGAATACAACGCTAGTATATGTATTAGAAACTGGGTCGTATAGTAATATCTGATCACCTGCATTATTGATAGCGGGGCCTCCTGAGAAATAATTTGGCGGAAGCGGGCCAGA
Source organism: Saprospiraceae bacterium (assembly GCA_020627965.1). Lineage (GTDB taxonomy): Bacteria > Bacteroidota > Bacteroidia > Chitinophagales > Saprospiraceae > JAHDEO01. The sequence continues at coordinate 4,215 of JAHDFX010000210.1, forward strand.
ACCAGCTGGCCAAGTATCTATTACCACTGCACATTCGCCAGCAGGCAAGATAGTTGTTCCTGAATTAGTTGCTCCAGGGAATGTAAAAGCTACTGAGGCAGAATTGTCAAATATCTGGAAGCCTGATATATCTATATCTGTGGCTGTATTATTACAGATTTGGACATAGTCGTCGCTGGCATTAAAAGCCCCGTCGCAGTTGGCATCAATATTATTTGTTGTAGCATTAGGATCTGGCAGTATTTCATTGATAGAAAGTCCGCTTCCTGAGCAATCTACATCAAATTGTCTGGCTCCGGCATTTATCCATTCCTGAACACAAGCTATATCTGCTGCACTCATGCCTGCTGCACCAAAACCTGTTCCCTGTGGCATCGCATTTCCGCAGCCATCCGCCATTGTAAGTGTTCCATCTACCTTGCCTATCAAAAAGGCAAGTGGATCGGCATAGGAACCACAGCCCCCTGCGCCATTATTACCTCCAGTGGTAACATTGGTATAATCAGACAAATTGAGTCCTCCTGCTGCGCCATGACATCCATTACAACCGCTATTTGAAAATATAGTAACCATATCTTCAAATGAGCTGCACTGTCCGTATGACCAATTGGTAATACTTGTCATGAAGACAAGCATTACACAAAGGCTCATTATATGTTTAAATATATTTTTCATATTTTATAATCTAATATTTAAAACAAATTCCATGTTAATTACCTGGATTTGCAGGGAAAGTGGAGATTTGAGCATCACAAGCTGTACAGATAAAATTAACTGAGACAGTTTCTGTCAAACCACAAGGTGTAGTTACTGTAAACTGTACTGTACCTGAATTACCATTTACAATAGCAGCTGGATACATGGCTACTCCGCCTGTACCTGTATTACCTGCAAATGTACCAGTCAGGAACTCATAAGCACAAGTATAGCCAGCAGGTAGTGTAATTTGCGGACTATTATCACAATCACCGACCATTGGCATATAATCTACTCCTGTATCAGCAGCAGGTGAAGTTGCTGTGAAAGGCCCGAAAGTACAAGCTGCGTCTGTGTCATTTACCAGAATATTGGCATCTGTACCAATAGGATAAGTAAAAGTCGTTACTGCATTGGCAGTAGCAGCCGGATCATCTCCCGCAATGGTAGCATTAGCATCGGAGTAAGAGACTGATGCATCTGGTCCACCTGTTGTTGTTAATGTGACAGTATAAGTACCAGCTCCTGCATCACAAATTGTAGTTGCAGGACTAAGTGCAATATCTGTAATATCACAAGGTACAGTAGGAGCACAAGTAGGATGAATTGAAACAATTCCTCCGGCTTCAAACATCATGGTAGTAAAATTCCAAACTACTGCTTCGCCTTCTCCAACTAAATCTGTATAAGTTCCATTATTACAGGCACCTGTTACTCCTATATCATCTCCACCATTATTAAGAGATGGCCAGCTTCCGGTAGTTTGTACGAAAGTACACCCTGTTGCTGCTACGGGTCCATATTCAGCTTCAAAAGCAGCTTGTGTATTAGACATAAGTATTACACAGCCATTAGCAGGCACTATCGTACCAGCAGGAGCAGTCGCACCTGATACAGGAACAGTAAGATCATCAACGATGGCACCACTAATATCAATATCAGCAGCAGAAGTATTGGATAAAATGACATATTCACCCCATCCATCTGTACCTGCTGTACCATCACCAAGGTTACTACCATTACATACATCATATACAAATTCAGTAATAAGCAGGTCACATGAAGCTGCTGCGCAGTCATAGCTTGCACTGACTGTTGCCATATCACAACCAGCAGGTGCACCAGGGTTAGAGATGGTAAAGATTACTGTTCCTGCCATAGTTTCGGCTGAAAAATCAGGCGTACTTCCATTTGCATCGTAATCATTTGTTACAACATATCCTGGGCAAACAGGCTCAAAAGAAGGTCCGCAAGTACCATCTCCAGCAAGTCCAGTAGTATTGATAGCAGGATAAACTGTAATAGCAACAGAGCCTGCATCAACATAAGAGTTATCATCTAAGCACTGGATAGCTGCGAAAGCAGTTACCGAACCTGTAGCACATCCGTCACCTGCATAAGTCACTGTAGCAGGAAAAGCGGTTGTATAAGTAGCATCTGTCCACCAGGTTACAGTTCCGTTACCGATTGCCAATGTAGCATCATCAATAACTAGTGTAGATGCATCCAGTACAGGTGTACCTCCATCACATAGTGATTCTGTTCCGGTGATAGATGTAGTGACTACTGGGCAAGCACTTAAAAGTGAGCTTGTCAATCCCCAGCTACAATCACTTCCAGAATTACCATCCACTACCAATAAGTAATCACCAGGAGCAAGAGTTTCTGATAATTGTGGGGCAGCATCACCTGTCATAATTGAGCAGTTACCACCTGTACCTTGAGCCGTGGCACAATCGGTTGACACTACTACCATTTGCATACTAGTAGCACAAATAATATTTTCCAAACCAAAAGTCACTGGTTGTGGTGTACTGGCATCAACCGTAAAGCTATAGAAAATCGTATTATCTACTGTACCTACACATCCTCCATTAGCCGTCAGGATTCCTGAACAATCATTACCATTAGCAGTATAATTACAGTAGACTCCATTAGCTGAAGATAAAGGAATGGCTGAAGCAGGGTCATCGCCTGGTAGTGGAGTAGCATGTATCTGTAGTTCGATCTCCCCTCCTTGATCTTGTTCTTCTGACAAGCGTAGATAATAAGTACCCGGTGTAAGTCCTGTGTAAAAGAATGGGCCATTACTTGAATTTGTAATACCTCCGGTAAAATCAATACAATCATCTACGACTGTTAAAGCACCGCAGGGGCCAGCTCCACTATCAGCATACAAAGCTCCTGTAATATCTGTAGTACAGGTAAACGGAAAGTTAGGATTATTACATCCATCCCATGCTGCTACATCAATTGCAATTCCAGTAGCAGGTGCAGCCAATGTGAATGAAACCCATGTTGCATTATCTCCATCAAAGCTACAAGCAGCTAAATTAAATGTAGGGTCTGCATTAGCATTATCAATGGTAAATGTAATATTGGCAAGGCAAGGATCAAGTGAACCGATATCAGTTGCACCAGTACAAGGTCCCTGAGCAAAGCTGTTGGCTGTCATTAGGCAGCTAATAAGAAATAAGAATAATATTTTTTTCATAATAGGTTTCTTAAAAATTTGAAATATCAATTTTTGCAAGGTGTTTGAGATTTCAAGTCAAATTAATTAGTTTTTTAATGTTTATTGTTTATGTATAAGCCGGATAGCTTATAGTTTATTTTTATTAAAGTCTGTTTTAGTGTTCTGTAAACTAAGTAATTGGTGGTTTTGGGCAATGAATTTTGTGTCTGAACGAAGAACCCCGGAGCCGAATAGCCTTAGCTATTGGGCGAGGACGTGATGAAGTGCAGGCGCAAAAGGCATGTCCAAAATTACTCAGAACTTAGTTTACAGAACACTAGTTTCCATTCGCTGGAAAAGTTATAATATTTGTAGGGCAAACAGCAGGTACACAAGCATTAGCCGCACCAGTTGTTGGCACTTCTTCGCATAATATCCACGCTCCTCCAATTAATTGTATGGATGTATTCGTATTAAATCCAGGTTCTGTTACTCCAACATCAGTCGATGTTCCTGTCAATAATGTTCCCTGTACCGTTGGATTCATGAGTACTCCCTCATAAGAGACAAAATCAAGAATACTTCCATTACACTCGAGCAGTATACCGTCTGGTCCATTTTGTATAGAAGTCATGCCAGACCATACATAATAATCATTCACACCATCGGTAGTTGGTGACAATGTACTCATTGCAATATTATCATAATCTATAACTCCACTTCCATTAATTAAATAAACAGTAATATTAGATACATCTGCACCAGCTGGTACAGCAATTTCTACAAATTCGCCAACATCTCCACCACTGTTATCATAATGAAATTCACTAATTATAGCAACTGGGCAATTAACCGGACATTCAGGAATAGTGACGGTAACTGGTGTTCCACTGCTACAACTTCCGTCTGTATTATCAACTACATCAACACTGATTGTTCCTGCTGAAGTTGGACCTATTGCGACAGCATTAAAACAAATATTACCGTCTGGCTGAGCAGTTAATGAAGCCAGGACAGCATTAGCATTATTGACATCAACCAGATCATAATCTCCACTTCCTATAGCTACATCTGCACAAACTGTGTATGTTGCATTATCACCACTACATACACCATCGGCAGTCAGCGTTACATTTGTAATCGTACAAACTGTCAATGGGCAAGCTGGTGTGTTTACCATAATTGGAGTTCCTCCAATACAAGTTGGATCTGCATTATCCAATACATCAACATTCAAGGCAGTCGCTGCTACAGGTCCAGGAACAGTCACTGCAAAACAAATATTTCCTGTAGCTACCTGACCTGTTAAGGAAGCAATTACGGCATTGGCATTATCTGTATCTACCAGGTCATAGGCTCCGCTACCGTCTGCTACATCAGCACAAACAGTATAAGTAGCATCATCTCCATTACACACTGGCACTACAGTAAGTGTAACATTAGAAATGCCACAAACTGCAGCCGGGCAATTCGAATTGGTATTGGGATAAGGAGTTCCGGCACCAGCATTAGTTGCTGTACCATCTAGTGTATTAACAGGTGCTACTGTCCATTCTGCAATATCGAAAACAGGATTGGCGACAGCATCATTACTTACTGCCCAACTATCAGTATGTTCCCAGGTAGGTGTGGTTTCACAGCCGCTACCATTATTCGGATCACAATTAATGTCTCCAAATATGTCTTCTACAGCTCCATTACAAAACAACTCAATAGCATCATCGCCATTGATACTGGCTGTACCATCTACATAGCAGGGAGAAAATCCTAAATATGTAGTGAATTGGGTACTTTCACTTGCTAACCAAATGCAATCTCCTATATTTAGTGTTGTTGTTGGAAAAGTAAATTCCTGTCCATCAGTTCCACCTCCGTTATTGGCAGAACCAATGCCGTAAAGACTTAAATCAGCAATGGTTCCTGAAGCACATAATTGGATACCCTTTGGTGTTCCTCCAGTAAGTGGTCCATCAATTACTCCTGCAATGTAAAGGTTGCCACATTGGGCATAAGCCTGTGCGGCTATAAGAAGTGTAAAAAGAGAAAATAGAGAAAACGTTCTAATGTTCTTCATAATGGTTTGTTATCTGTATTGTCTATTAGACTTTATTTTGAACCATATTGTAACCTCTATTTTGAGTCAAATACAGTTTACTAGTATGCTATCACAATTTGATTCTTACTAATTTTCACAAAGGCAATAATGCCTTACAATGGTTATATTTTTAAGACTGAATCGTCTTTAAGAAGTGATTTGATGCAACGTACACAAATGTTAGTTGTATCTTCCTTTCATGTCACAAGATAAGATGAAATAATATTGAAAACAAAGTCTTCAATATTAAATAAATATTAAGTTAGGTCCAACAACCCTAATCACCTTATTTTCAACAAATTAAACAAGAATTTCTTCTATTTAACTCTGAATATTTTCTATTTTTAATTAGCCCAAAAAGCCAAGCCAAATACATGATAAAAATGAAAATACATCTAACAAAAACGCCCTTCAATAAAATAAAATTCAGACCAAACACAGCAGAACAACAGAGTATTTCACAAATAGAACTCTACGCCAAATTTTCAATGAAAAAACTCACTTAGAAACAAAAAAGAAATTTTGTGTTTGGTGAATATCCGTATCAAATGAAATCAATTCTCCTTTTTGATTAAATAAGATATTATACCCCAGTTTTTTCATGAGTTCAAAACAGCGTTTTCGATTTTCATTATCCCATAATTCGGCATAGATCACCGGACGATCTTTTTTAATGAGTTGTTCTCCTCCTTTTAAAACAAAATATTCAAAATTCTCTACATCCAGTTTGATACCGGCAATTCGTTTTTCTCTTAAAAAATCAAGATCATCAAGTCGTTTGACTTCGGCTTTATAGCGCTGCCCTTCATTGAAATCGGTTAAGTCTTCGTGTACCACATGGCTCAATCCGTGCATTCTGACTTTATTGACCTCCGGCAGTACCATTTCGATCTCCCCATTTTCGTGTCCTAATGCTATTTTATGCAGTTCTACATTCTGGCATTTCTGGTGCAGAATAACTCTTTCGAGCGTTTCATAATTGGGCGGTAGAGGTTCAAATGAATATACCTTCCCTGTCGAGACTGTTTTAGATAGTAGGGCTGTCGTTACGCCAATATTGCTTCCAATGTCCAATACATGATCGTCTTTTTTCAATAGTGCCAGGAGCTGGAAGAAGTCGCCTTCTTTTTTATCGTATTTAAATGTTCTTATTTTGAATAGAGCAAAAACAAACAGGTAGCGATTGAAACCTAATAAACTATGTAATATAAGCTTGATGCGTTCTTTCATGATAAATCAAATTGGATAGCAAATGTAGGATTTTTTTAACACTAAGATTATAAGGAAACTGAGAACGTGTGTGTAACAAATTGCACAGTTTTCCAGTTGTCCTCCCTCTTTTTCTCCCTCCAAAGGGAGACATTGATCTGCTTTTTAGCTTATTGTCCCCCTTTGGAGGGGGCGAAGGGGGAGGAACGCTTAAAGGCTTTGTGCAATTTGTTACACACACTTTAACCTAATAACCAATCACTCAATAACTAAATATTGTACCTTTGCTCACCGGATGAAGGAGAAATTTTTTAGCAAT
>JAHDFX010000010.1:0-11259 GCA_020627965.1 Saprospiraceae bacterium
GATTACCCGGCACACAAAAAGCTGTACCAATTGCCACCATACTCATCACCAATCGCAATACATCCGGCGAATTAGGACCTCTATCGACCAAGTCACCTAGAAAGATTGCTCTTCTGCCTTCGGGTGGAATTACCTCAAAACCTAGTATGTCTTCCTGAGTTCTATTGATTGTGTAACCCAGCTTTCCCAGCAGTTCAGCTAGTTCATCAAAACAACCATGAATATCTCCGATAATATCGAATGGCCCTTTTTCATGCTTTTTATTGTTCCAAAGTGGCTCTCGACTAATGTTGATTGACTCTATAGCCTCTTCACTATCGAGAACATAGACCTGACTAAAGCCTTCTCTTCTTAGTTTATTCAGTTTGCTACGTAAAGATTTATATTGACGAACAAGGACATGATCCCCAAAATCACGATCAGAGCGTTCCTGGTGTCTCGCTTTCAAAACACTCAAAGGTAAATTCAGCACGATAGCTACAGGAATGCAATGATATTTTCTGGCTAATTGTACAATAGGCTGACGAGCATGAGGCTGAACATTAGTTGCGTCAACAACCGTCAATTTACCTCTTTTCAGTCTTTTAGCAGCAATATAATTCAAGACATCAAAAGCATCATTGGTGGCTGACATGCTATTCTCATCATCGTCTACAAGACCACGACAATAATCAGAAGAAATCACCTCTGTAGGAAGAAAATGCTTCTTAGCAAAGGTTGATTTTCCTGCGCTGCTCACTCCTATTAAAGCAACCAGCGATAATTCCGGGATTTTTATAGTTTCTTGATTTTTCTGGTTCATTGTTTTATTTTTTAGTAAAAACGCCCATTTGAGACGGGCCACCTACTGCTTCGTCAACATCTCCAAGCATTTGGATATTTACCTGGTAGTCAAATTGCTCACAGACCTTATCTGCCCAGCTCTTAAACTCGGCTCTTGTCCATTCAAAACGGTGGTCATCATGGCGAAAATTATCATCTTCCAAAAACTCATAATTCACGTTATATTCGCTGTTTGGTGTAGTGATCACAACTGTTTCTGGTTTTATATAATCAAACAAAACCTGTTCGAAAGAATCTAGTCGGTCTTCATCCATGTGTTCGATAACTTCCACAACAGCAGCGGCATCATAGTCTTTTAGTCGGGCATCTTTATACATGAGTGAACCCTGAATGATACCAATTCTTTCTTTTTGTCGGGGCGACATTTGGTCATAATATAACCGGTCTTTTGCTTTGAGCAATTCCCGATAGGAAACATCCATACCCAGAATTTTTTCAAACTGTCTTTCTTTCAGCAGCATGCGTATCAGTCGGCCTTCGCCACAGCCCAGGTCTAGTATACGTTTGGCACCTGATTGTTTTAGTTGCTCCAATGCAGCATTGAGCCTGACCTGATGTAAGCGGACTTTTTTCTCTGGTTCTACCACCTCTTTTTCCGCTGCTTCTATTTCATTTTCTTCTGGTATCAACCTTGTTAATGCAGTTTTTGCCAAAGAAGAAATATGTCCTAAATATCGTCTGGTAATGAATTCCTTATTCGGATGATGTTGTAGCCAGTCACCAGCTTTATTGATGAGTTTATCTATTTCGTTACGAGAAATATAATGATGTTTATTATTGTCAAATACAGGTATCAACACATATAAATGAGACAATAAGTCTTTTAAAGTCAACGTATTTTTTAGCGTTAAGCTATAATAGTTACTCATTCCCCATTCTGCGTGGACTTCATCTAATGGATGTTGAGTAGCTGTTATTTCATAGCCTAAAGGCTCAAATATATCTTCTAGTAGGCCTTCTTGTCCACTGACCTTAATGGCTGGAATATTTACTTCAAAAGGCATAGGCTGATCGATCAATTCAGGACGATCTTTGCAAGTACCGTTCAGAGCGGAAGAGAATACCTTCGCAATGGCTACACTAGTAAATGAAGAGGCTGTATACGGACGATCATTGACATAATGTTGAAGCATGAGACTATTACCAGGTGTCTTTAGTTTTCTAACGAGATCAATGGAGTCTAGCTGCATCAACATAGCAACCGTACATCTCTCCTCTTTGGCTTCCGGGTAGAATACAACAACATTGCCCCCGCTAATATCGAAGGTCTGCACTTTAGCCGGATGTTTGTGAAGCAAATACCCTAAGTCCGTTGCAGGCTGGTGTGTTGTGGTTATTTTAAGAATCATATTTATAAATACATTTTTTGCAATGTATGGATTGAATACTTAGTACAATGTACTTACAAATAATATAGAATTAAAGTTCTATGCTTCTTTATTTCCAGTAAAAAACGCACTTTTGCTTTTATTATGAATGCAACTTTTTCTTTGAAGAAAATTCAGTATTTAGCTAAAGAATTTTATGGGCTGGAAGGCGAGTTTAAAGCCTTGCCAGGTGAGGTGGATTTGAATTATTTAGTCTCAGTCGGAGAGCAGGTTTCTCAGGATTCCACCCCCTTGATCCCCCTCCAAAGGGGGAGTGTGACGTCTTATAATCCCCCTTCGGAGGGGGTGGAGGGGGGGGACATTGGCAGACTGACCAAGGTTAAAAAATACGTCCTGAAAATTGCTTCAGCAGATACGGACCTCGAAAGACTAAAGATGCAGAATGAGGCACTGGTGAGGGTGCGCCAACAAGTACCCGAAGTACGGACGCAAGATGTATTGCCCAATAAAGACGGGGAATATCTGACTTCCATAATGGATGAAAATGGTCAGCAACGTTATCTCAGAGTACTGACCTATTTAGAAGGTAATTTATGGGCAAATGTGCGACCACATACACCTGAATTATTAGAAAGTCTGGGCGGAGCCTGTGCGCTGCTTTGTAAAGGATTGGATGGCTATGAACATCCGGCAGCACATTTCGATTTTAAATGGAATTCATCGGAGGGTAGAGATTGGGTGAAAGCCAGGCTGACGCATGTCAAAAATCCTGAAAGAAGACAGATCATTGAACATTTTTTAGGTTTATTTGAAAATAAATTCCTACCACAAAAAGACGAGCTTCGTACTGGTATTATTCAAAATGATGCTAATGATTATAATGTCATTGTAGATGCCGAAAAACAGGAGGTAAGAGGTATTCTGGATTTTGGTGATATGATACATACGCATGTGGTGAACGATATTGCTATTGCGATCGCTTATGCAGCTATGCATAAGCCTGACCCACTGACGGCAGCAACTGATGTAGTGAGAGGCTTTCATCGTACTTTTTCTTTGCATGAAAACGAGTTGGATGTATTGTGGACTATGATTGGTATGCGACTGTGTATTAGTGTCGTCAATTCTGCTATCAATATCTTTGAATATCCCGAAAATGAGTATTTACAGATTAGCGATAAAGCTGCCTGGGATTTGTTGGAAAAAATCTATCTTATACCTGCCGAACAGGCACATTATACCTTCCGCGATGCTTGTGGATTAGAAGCTCATCCTGGTCATAGTTTGTTTGTTGAATGGGCGAAGCAACAAGAACCAGCTAATATCGTAGATATAGATATTCGAGAGGACAATATACCTATGCTGGATTTAAGCGTGGGTAGTTTGGAATTGGGCAATAATAGTGAATTTTATAACACCCGCATTTTTACACAAAAGGTATTCAATCACCTGGATAACTTGAATGTATCTGCCGGATTGGGTGCTTATGGCGAAGCCCGCCCCGTATATACGACCGACGCTTTTGCCAGCGAAGGCAATCAAGGGCAAGAATGGAGAACAGTTCATCTGGGCCTAGATGTTTTTATGCCTGCCGAGTCGATTATTTATGCGCCTGTGGCGGGCATTGTTCATTCTTTTCAAAATAATGCGATAGAAGACGATTATGGTCCGACAATCATATTGGAACATCAGGTTTCTGACGAACTGACCTTTTATACTTTGTATGGACACCTAAGTCTGGATTCGCTGGAAGGTTTGGAAGTCGGAATGTCTATTGGTAAAGGGCAGGCTTTCGCCAAAATGGGTAATGAAACAGTGAATGGGGGCTGGCCGCCACATCTGCATTTTCAGGTGATGCTGGATATATTTGATTATAAAGGTAATTATCCGGGTGTAGCTTATTTTGCCCAGCAGGAAGTCTGGAAAAGTATCTGTCCGAATCCTGGTTTATTGCTGGGTGTTTCTGGTTTGCCTAAGACACATTGCGGCACAGCCGACATATTGAAAAAAAGAAAGAAACACTTAGCCAAAAACCTGAGTATTTCTTATAATAAGCCTTTGCACATGGTGCGTGGCTATATGCAGTATTTGTACGATGCTACAGGGCGCCGCTATCTGGATACAGTAAATAATGTTGCCCATGTAGGACACGAACATCCGAGAGTTGTGGAGGCAGCCAGGAAGCAAATAGCGGTATTAAATACCAACACCAGGTATTTGCATGAAAACCTGGTAGCTTTTGCGGAAGAACTGGCAGCTATGTTTCCGGCTCCTTTAGATACTTGTTTTTTTACCAATTCAGGTAGCGAGGCAAATGAACTGGCCATGCGGATTGCCAAAACAGTTACTGGACGAAGCGGTATGGCGGTCTTGGAAATTGGCTATCACGGAAATACGAATGCCTGTGTGGATGTCAGTTCTTATAAATTTGATGGTAAAGGGGGAAGGGGCGCGCCGCCAGGAACCCACAAAGTCCCGATGCCGGATATTTATCGGGGTATATATCGTGAAAATGTGGAAAACCCTGGTTTGCAATATGCCAAACATCTTGAGCATACACTCAGGAAAATGGCGTATTTAAATCAGGATGTAGCAGCCTTTATAGCTGAACCGATCATGAGTTGTGGTGGTCAGATCGTTTTGCCGAAAGGCTATTTAAAATCCTGTTTTGAACAGGTGCGTGCTGCCGGAGGGCTATGTATAGTAGATGAAGTACAACATGGTTTTGGGCGGATAGGTGAACATTTTTGGGGCTTTGAATTGCATGATGTAGTGCCGGATATAGTGACGATGGGGAAACCTATTGGCAATGGGCATCCGATGGGGGCGGTCATTACAAGCAGTAAGCTAGCTGATGTTTTTGCTAATGGTATGGAATATTTTACTACTTTTGGTGGCAATCCGGTTTCCTGTGCTATTGGACGCGAGGTACTGCAAATTGTTAAGGATGAGGAATTACAACAAAATGCACTTAAAACAGGAAATTACCTGAAAGCAGGTCTCAGTGAATTACAACAGAAATATCCGATCATTGGTGATGTACGTGGGCATGGTTTCTTTCTTGGCTTTGAATTGGTGAATAATAATCAGGATAAAATACCTGTGCCCAAACAGACTAGTTACCTGTCCAATAGAATGAGAAGGTTAGGTGTTTTAACGAGTACAGACGGACCCGAGCATAATGTTATTAAGATCAAGCCACCCATGGTATTTACAAAACAAAATGCCGACTTTATGTTGGATATGCTGGATATGGTATTTGCAGAAGATGTTATGCAAGTATGATCTTAGTTCAAACTATGTTATTGAAAATACAAATTCCCTAAAAAGAAAACGTCATTCTGAATTTATTTCAGAATCTAGGAGAGAGGACGCACGATTTTTTTCAAGAGTTTGCTTCAAAAATCGTTTTTCACTACCAACGAGTCCCGATAATTATCGTGGAGGATCAAGTCCGGCATGACGGCTACTTTTTGGGGTTTTACATACAGAATAATAACAATCTAATTATAATTGAAGTCTGATGACTGACGACTTAAAATTACTAAAAGTCTATAAACTATGATGGATCAACTTATTCGGGAATTCCCCGAACAACTAAGAGAAGCCCTTAGCATCGGGAAAGCTGCTGATATTCAGGCACATGACAAAGACATTCACCATGTATTGGTCTGCGGACTAGGTGGCTCTGGTATTGGCGGTGATTTTGTCCGTGAATTTATACAGGAAGAATGTAACATTCCATATTTAGTCAATAAAGGTTATGATCTTCCTGCTTATGTGGGGGCTAATACACTGGCTATATTTTCGTCTTATTCCGGGAATACTGAGGAGACTTTAATGGCTTTTGAAAAGGCTTTATCAACTGGGGCAAAGATCGTTTGTATATCTTCTGGAGGTCAGTTGATTAAAAAAGCTCAGGAATTGGGATTAAATTATATTCAGGTGCCGGCGAATAAACCTAGTCCTCGTGCGTGTTTAGGCTATTCTATTGTACAGCAGCTTTTTATATTAGAAAAACTAGGTTTGACAGGGGCGCACTTGACTCAATCTATTGGAGGTGCGGCTGATATGTTGGATAAAGAGCAGGCAAATATTGAGGAATTAGCAAAATCGACTGCTGATGCCCTGAATGGCAAACTTCCTGTGATCTATACGACTGAAGGTATGGAGGCTGTAGCTGTCCGTTTGCGCCAGCAATTGAATGAAAATGCAAAGATATTGTGTTGGCATCATGTTATTCCTGAAATGAACCATAATGAACTGGTGGGCTGGCGTGACAACTACGAACATCTTGGGGTGTTATACCTGAGGAATGAAACTGATTTGGCACGTAACCAGATTCGGATTGATATTAACAAGAAAATTATTTCAAAATATACCTCGGTTACTGAGATACTTTCTAAAGGGGTGGATAAGGTAGAGCGTGTTATGTATCATGTACATTTTGGTGACTGGTTATCCTGGTACATGTCGGAACTCAGAGACGGTATTGATGCTGTTGAGGTAGAAGTTATTGATTACCTGAAAGGAGAATTAAAGAAGGCATAAGTGTAAGTAATTATGGAGCAGGTTATATTGAAAGATCTGGGGCATATTTCATATAAGCCTGCCTGGGATTTGCAACAGGAATTATTGGCTGAAGTAATTGGTATTAAGCTTCAGAATCGGGGCAAAACAGAGAATTTGCTAAAGCAAAAACATTACTTTCTGTATTGTGAACATCCGCATGTTTATACGCTTGGACGCAGTGGTTCTGTGGGGAATTTACTCCTTACAGAAACAGGTTTGAAAGAAAAAGATATTGAGTTTCATAAGATCAATAGAGGTGGCGATATTACTTATCATGGACCCGGACAGATTGTAGGTTATCCTATTTTGGATCTGGATTATTTCTTTACGGATATTCGGCGTTTTATCAGCTATATAGAGGAAGCTGTTATACGGACTATTGCCGAGTATGGACTGAAAGGTGATCGTATAGAAGGCGCTTCCGGGGTATGGTTACATGAGCCGGATCGGAAGATATGTGCCATTGGTATTCACTTAAGTCGCTGGGTAACGATGCATGGTTTTGCCTTTAATATCAATACCGATCTTCAATATTTTGACTATATCATACCTTGCGGAATAACAGATAAAAGTGTAACTTCTCTTGCGAAAGAAATAGGCAGAGAAGTTACCTTGACGGAAGTCAAAGAAAAACTGAACCGTCACTTTTCCGATTTGTTTGAATTTGAGTTGGTTAAGTGAAATGTGTTATTGTGTTAATGTGTTATCGTGTTATCGTACTTAGTAAACGATAACACGATAGCACTATAACACGATAATACTCAAATAACACAAAATATGAAGAAAGATATTCCACAGTACAAAGTTGAAGATGTGGCGATAGTTATTAGCCCGGAAAATGAAAACCCTGATGATGAGATATGGGATGTATATCTGGTTAACCTCAAAAAAGAGCCATTAGAAAATGTATTAATTAATTCAAGAGGATACGGGGAGTATAACGGGGAGACCGTAAAAACAACGATTCTACGTTATTTTTACGAAAAAATAGCTGCAAACTCTTTTGTGAAAGTGGAGCTGATTAAGCGTCAGCTTTTTGAAATTTCTAATGAATATTGGATCAGTTTTACCTTAAATAAGCATATGTATGACAAAAAGTACATTTTCGTGACGGGTAGTATTTCCAAAGATAATTTTACCTATGTACCTTTGATAGACAGGAAAGGGGTAATGATAAAGTGAATTAGAGCCAACTAAATTAATCAGAACAAAATATTCATTAAATATGAAAAACATCTACTTAGCTGCACTATTTATAGGTCTATACAGTACAATTTGCTTTGCGCAAAATGGTTTGCCAAAAGGCTTTGCTCCATTTGAAAAAGAAATGATGGGGGAATATCTGCAAACACGTTCAGCAGCAAGTTCAGGTATTACCACCCCGCCTAATTTTGATGTTCGCACAATGGCTGAATGGGAAGAAATCCAATCTTTAGTCATTACCTGGACGAGTTATAATCAGATATTAAGAGAAATCGTTCGTCATGCTAAAGAGGAATGTGAAGTGATTATTATATGCTCGAATCCTAACTCCGTACAAAATTACCTGAACAATGGAGGTGTAGATATGACTAATGTTACTCTTTTGGTAGAAGATTATGATACTGTATGGATGCGTGATTATGGAGGGAATACAGTATATTCAGAGGATTTAGACGAATTGGTCATGGTAGACTGGATTTACAATCGCCCTCGTCCAGATGATGATCTGGTTCCTGAAGCGGTGGCAGCTTTGAAAGGTATTCCTTTATATGCTACAACAACTGCTCCTTATGACTTGGTGAATACAGGCGGGAATTTTATGTCAGATGGTTTTGGGACGGGCTTTGCTTCCAAACTGGTTTTGGATGAAAATGATGGGACAGGTGATTCCAATATTTTTTATCCTACTCATTCAGAAGCAGAGGTTGATAACATCATGCAAGAATTTATGGGTATTGATCGCTATATTAAGATGGATGAACTTCCCTATGATCTGATACACCATATTGATATGCATATGAAGTTGCTGGATGAGGAAACTTTGCTTGTTGGTGAGTATCCTCCCGGGCAGGCTGATGGGCCGCAGATCGAAGCCAATATTCAGTATGTGCTAAGTAATTTTACTTCAATGTTTGGTGCGCCTTACAAAGTTATCAGAGTAGAAATGCCACCTGATGCCGATGATATGTACCCCGACGAAGGAAGTGGCTGGAATACTGGTGACTACAGAACATTTACCAATTCTGTTATTGTCAATAAGACGATTCTTGTGCCTATTTATGAAGAATTTTATGACACAACAGCGCTCAGGATTTATGAGGAAGCCATGCCCGGTTATAATGTGGTGGGTATTGACTGTAATGATATTATAACAGCTAGTGGCGCTTTGCATTGTATCACAAAAGCAGTTGGAGTGAATGATCCTTTGCTGATCTCACATCAGGCATTGAGAGATACACCAAGCACAAGCGATTACACAGTTGATACTTATATTCGTCATGCTTCGGGAATTAGTGGTGCTACTCTATATTATCGCACAGATAATAACACTACTTATCAAAGTATAGCAATGATTGAAACCGATCCGGCTAACTTTACCTGGTCGGCAGATATTCCTGGTCAGAATACAGGTACAAGTATATACTACTATGTTGAAGCCGAGGCTAATTCGGGTAAGCAGCAAGCACGCCCAATGACGGCACCAGATGGTTATTGGCGTTTTAGAATAGGAGGGAATCCGGTGGCTAACCAAGACCCCAATGCATTGGCCATGACCATGGAAACTGTTTTCCCGAATCCGGCAAATGCGATTACCTGTATTCCAATCCAGTCCGATAAGGTATTAGATGGAACCATTTCATTACTGGATATCTTTGGTAGAAATATTGCTACTATTCATGATGGAATAATTCCAGCAGGCGAGTCTAAATATTTCTTCTTTGCTGGTCGTTATGATGCTGGAACTTATTTTGTGCAATTGAAAACAGAAGAAGGTGCATTGGTACAAAAAGTAATGATTAAGTAAGCGATTTTCGTATATACAGAACACCTTGAAACATGAGACATCCCGAATTTTTGAAAACTCAAAAACTCGGGATGTCTCATGTTTTTACAATACGGATTAAAACTGATTTCATTTCCTATCTGCTCTGGATATAAATTATTAAATATAAATGACAACTACATTACAAAACCGATGTGTAGGAGACATATTGAAACCAAAAAAATGTCATAACTTTATCTTTGTCCGAGTACTTATTTATTTTTACCCCTAAATGTGAAATGTTATGAAAAGAATTTACATGTTATTGCTTGCCTGTTTTACGATGGCAGGTTTACTTTCTGCCCAAAATCCAAATGCCTGTGATGGCTCCCGTTATTCTACAGAGGTATTCACCGATGTCAATACGACAACAGTGAAATTTGGAGAGAATTACGATTATCAGGGAGATTTTCAGGAATTATTCATGGATATTTATGAACCTGTAGGTGATGTCTCTGATACTCGTCCTGTTATTTTTATGGCATTCGGAGGTAGTTTTATTGGTGGTCAACGTAGTGATGTACAAGGGTTTTGCGAAGAATATGCCCGTAAAGGATTTGTAGCCGTAGGCATTGATTACCGATTGTATGAGATTGATGTATTCAATTTGCCAGATTCTATAACGATGCTTGACGTAACGGTGAAGGCGGTGGCCGATATGAAAGCTGCTATTCGTTGGATGCGTAAGGATGCCGACACAGACAATATTTACCGGATTGATCCGGAGATGGTATTTGCGAGTGGGCTTTCATCCGGCGGAATTACGGCATTGCATACAGCTTATTTGCGTGAAGACGATCTGGCTAATACACCTCAGTATGTTGTAGATGCAGTAGACCTTAATGGCGGATACGAAGGAGATACGGACGACCCTGCCAATTCGACTATGGGATATAACTCAGAGGTACAGGGCGTCGTTAATTATTTTGGTGCTTTACACCGTCGCTATTGGATTGATAGTAATGATCCGCCGCTAATCAGTATACATGGTACTTCTGATGGCACTGTTCCTTATGCGCATGGTTTTGCGAATATTGGCTTCGACATTATTTCATTAGACGGAAGTGGTGTATTGCATCCTTATGCAGACGGAATTGGTATAACGAATCAACTGATTACTGTGCCAGGAGGCGGACATGGTGATTTCGCTCAGAGCGAATGGGATCAAATGGCAAATGACTCCGGGATATTTCTGGAAAACATCGTTTGTGAAAATGTAAGTGTAGATGTAGAAAATGCTATTGATGTCAGCCCACAGGTTATTGCTGCACCAAATCCGGCTGAAGATCAAGTATACATCGGTTTTAATGGGCTAAACGAGATTTATGATTTAACTTTAGTCAACACTGTTGGACAAATTGTTGCCCAGTTTAACAAGCAAACTGCAGATCGTTTTGAATTGAACAGAAATGACCTGCCTGCTGGTTTCTATATGATAAATATTCAGTTTGAAAATACTGACCTGGCACCTGTCAATAAGCGAATTATTTT
>JAHDFX010000010.1:11359-47648 GCA_020627965.1 Saprospiraceae bacterium
TTAAATGCTTACTAATAGAGAAAAAGAACGTAGTTCCTTTATCTGTTTCCGATTCAAACCATATCTCACCTTCATGATTTTCTATGATCCGTTTGCATAAAGCCAGTCCAATACCGCTACCTTTAAATTCCTCATGATTATTCAAACGCTTAAAAATCTCGAACACACGTTCTTTATATTCGGGACTTATACCAATACCATTATCTTTTACAGAGAAAACCCACTTATCTGTACTTTCATCTTCTATTCTGACGTCTACTGTAGGCTGTGATTTGCGATTGAACTTGATCGCATTAACAATTAGATTGTAAAAAATTGCACCTACCTGAGTGGCATCACAATAAACCTGCTCTGGAAGTTCTTCTATATCAACAATAGCTTCACGTTCTTCCATGTACCGCCTTATATCGATCATTTTTTTCTCTAAGACTATATTGAGATCGCAATAAGCAAAATTTGCATGCTGCTTACCCACTCTGGAAAAGCTAAGTAAACCCTTTATTAATCCAGACATTCGGCTTACTCCATCTACAGCGAAGTTGATATATTCTCTGCCAGCATTATCTATTTTGTCACTATATTTTTTACCAATGAGCTGTACAAAACTACCGACCATTCTTAGGGGTTCTTGTAAGTCATGTGAGGCTATATAAGCAAACTGTTCCAGCTCTTTATTAGAACGTTGCAATTCTTCTACAGTTTCTTCCAATTGTTTTTCTGCTTCAGTCAGTTTCTGTTCTCTCTGACGAAGACGTTCTTCGGTTTCTTGTCTGACACTTATTTCCTTGTTAAGGGCTTCATTATATTTTTCCAGCTCTCGGCTACGAGCGAGAATAGTCTTATTCCTAAATGTAATAAATAGGTAAATTCCAAAAATAGTGAACATTAAGCACAAAGCATAAAACCACCAGGTTTGCCAAAAAGGCGGAATCACTCTGATTTTTATTGTGCTTCCTTCTTCATTCCATACACCATCATTATTACAACCTTTAACTTTGAAATTATAGATTCCACCACTAAGATTGGTATAATTCACAAAATTTCTAGTGCCACAATAGACCCAGTCATCATCTACTCCTTCCAGCATATAGGCGTATTGATTTCTATGTGGATGGTTGTAATTCAGACTGGCGAAGCTAATTGTGAAATAGTTTTGATAATAAGGAAGTCTTATTTCTTCTAGTTGCTCTATCGGCTTATCAAATTTTGCATCTTCATTAAAAATTTTAAAGCCTGTCAGTATAATTTTTGGAATTTTCGTATTGAATTGAACTTTAGAGGGTTGAAAATTTGAATATCCTGTTTTACCACCAAAGTAAAGTTTCCCATTTTTATCCTTGGTTGAAGATAGATAATTAAAAACATTTCCCTGAAGTCCGTCTTCTTGCTGAAAGTAGTGGAATTCGTCTTTTAGGGGATCAAACCTAAATAAGCCTTGCTTTGTAGCGCCCCAGATCAATTCATAATCATCTACTTGCAAACTTGTAATATACGTACTTTCAAGTCCCTCCCTATCACAATAATTAATAAATTGATCAGTAGACGGCACATAGCGACTTAAGCCACCTTCGGTACCAAACCAATATTGGTCTCCCTGTATAGCAATGTCGAGAACTCGGTTATTGCATATGGAGGTCGGGTCATCAGGATTATGATAGTATCGGGTAAATTTTAATTCCTTATTAGGAAGCGTACTTATTTTCGTCAGTCCATTGAACGAACTTACCCATATATTGCCATGCCTGTCTTCTTTTATTTGTGTAGCATCATTATGGCTCATACTATTCGGGTCGTCATCTATCTTCTTAAATAATGTATATTTTGGAGTATTCTCTTCTTCGATCCTGACCAGACCACTTCCGGTAGTCATCCACATTCGATTTTTTGAGTCTTTTAGAAAAGTACTTACTCTATCGAAAGTGATGCCTGCTTTATTTTTTAAGGAATGATTGACAAAAGTTTCAGTTTCCCGTTTAAAAACCGAGTATCCTGAACCTGTACCTATCCATATGTCGCCATTATCATTGAGGTATAATGTGTTGATATCATCGTCGGCTAATGCAGTATCATCACTATTTCCATGGCTAAATATTTTCATATCCCCTGTTTTGGGATTATACCTGACTAATCCGCGATCCCATATTCCAAGCCAATGTGTTTCATCATTTTCTATCAATATGGCAGTTATAGAATAACTCTCACTATGTTCCAAAGGAGTTAGCATAGAATTGAATCTGGATACAAACGCATCGTACTTACTAATACCACCGAATGTGCTTACCCATACGATTTCCTTATCATCAATATAGATGTCTCTGACCAGATTGTATGATAAGGAAGATGAAAAAACAGACGGTCGATGGTTTTTAAATGTAAGTTTTGGAATTGTATTAGGAATATTGATGTCAATAGATATTGTTCGTGGAATATTATTAATGTCTGCAAGGCTCAGACCGTTTCCTGTAGCAACCCATAAAAAATTGTCTTTATCTTCATTGATAGAATAAACATCACTATTCGCTATTGTTTGATTGTTCCCGGGAATATTGTCAAATTGTATGAATTGAGGATTGATCTTTTTCAGATCGCTGGAAGGCGCATCAGATAGCATTAAATGGAGACCACTTCCGAAGGTGCCAACCCAAATTCTATGCTGGCTATCTTCAAACAAAGACCAGACATTGTTACTACTAATAGTACCTTTAATCTCCGGATTATGTTTGAAATTTCTAAAATGAGAATCTTCAAATTTTTCTTTGTTGGGGATAAACAGATTCAGGCCGCCTCCCCAGGTTCCCACCCATATCCGATTGTGACTATCCTCAAGTATACTTAGGGCAGCGTTTGAACTCAGTGTAGTAGAATCTTCAGGGGTATGAACAAATTGTGTGATCTTTCCTGTACTTTTATCTAAAGTATTTACACCGTTTTCAGTACCTATCCATATACGTCCCTGAGTATCTTCTATCAAAGATAGCACCTCTCTGTTACTAAGTGAGTTGGGAGAGTTTTTCTGATAAGGGAAGTGGACGAATTCATCATGTTCTATATCATAGCGACTAACGCCATTCTCTTGTGTGCCAATCCATAAATAATTCTCACTATCTATTAGCAGTTGCTTGATCTGGTTGCCAGATGGTGTATTAGGGTTTTCAGAATCATGATAAAATGCTTTAAAATCTTTGCCATCATACCTGAATAAACCCTTAGAAGTTCCGATCCAAATAAACTCTCTATGATCTTTAACTACTTGATAAACTGTATTATCTGGTAAACCATTGTCAAAGTTTAAATTAGAAAAAAGTATCTGTGGCAATTCTCTGGCAAAGAGAGAAAAGGAAAGCGAAAGAGCAAAAAATAGAATAAGTGACTGCTTCAAGTAAGCCATACAGTTTGTACCCGGGTGTAAAATATTGAATCTAATAAGCTATTTAGTTTATTATACGGGGTTTGTACTTATTTGTTATGATGGTAAAGAAATATTTACAAATGTAGGTTTTTTGTAATATTTATGAAAGGGCTTATATAATTATTTAAAATAAATTATTTACAATTTGATCTTCAACCAGATTAGGAAGGGTAACCTTCAAGTCTGGAGTGCGTTCCATTTCTCGTTGAATAGCGAATAAAGCTTCCTCATTTCTCGCCCAACCTCTTCTGGCAATACCATTATTAACGTCGTAAAACAACATATTTTTGATGCGACGAGCAGCGTCTTCACTTCCATCTATCAACATACCAAAACCTCCATTCATCACTTCACCCCAGCCTACACCTCCACCATTGTGAATAGATACCCAGGTAGCACCACGGAAACTATCGCCAATAACATTATGAATAGCCATATCGGCAGTGAATTTACTGCCATCATAGATGTTACTCGTTTCCCGATAAGGGGAGTCTGTACCACTTACATCATGATGATCCCGCCCAAGCACAATAGGGGCAGAGATATAACCGGATTGAATAGCCTCATTAAAAGCTAATGCAATTTTAGCCCGTCCTTCTGCATCAGCATAGAGAATGCGAGCTTGAGAACCCACAACCAGTTTGTTCTGACGAGCATCCTCGATCCACTTAATATTATCCTGCATTTGCTGTTGTATCTCTGCTGGCGCTTCTGCTTTGATTGCCCGCATAACCTTTAGTGCCAGTTCATCTGTTTTATTCAAATCTTCAGGATCGCAGGAAGTACACACCCAGCGGAAAGGGCCAAAACCATAATCAAAACACATAGGACCAAGAATATCCTGTACATAAGATGGATACCTGAAATTTACACCATCTTCAGCCATTATATCAGCCCCTGCCCTCGAAGATTCCAGCAGAAAAGCATTGCCATAATCAAAGAAATAAGTCCCTTTAGCTGTGTGTTTGTTGATAGCTGCTGCATGTCGACGAAGAGATGCCTCTACTTTCACTTTGAAGGTTTCCGGGTTTTCACGAATCATGGTATTTGATTCTTCATAACTCAGTCCAATTGGATAATAACCGCCCGACCAGGGATTGTGCAGGGAAGTCTGATCAGAACCCAAATGAATGAAAATATCTTCTTCGTAAAAACGTTCCCAAATTTCGACCACATTACCCTGATAAGCAATAGATAAGACCTCTTTGTTTATCATCGCTTTACGCACTCTCCTCACCAGATCGTCCAGCTCACTTATCAATTCATCTACCCATCCCTGCTGATGCCTTTTTGCAGAAGCATTATCGTTAACTTCAGCGCATATTGTAATACAACCTGCAATATTACCTGCTTTGGGCTGTGCACCACTCATACCACCAAGCCCGGCAGTCAGGAATATCTTTCCATTAGGTGTTTCACCTGCTTTCAGGTTTTTTCTAAAAGCATTCATGACGGTAATCGCTGTACCATGAACGATGCCCTGCGGACCGATATACATATAAGAACCCGCAGTCATTTGCCCGTATTGAGTAACTCCTAAAGCATTATATTTTTCCCAATCATCTGGTTTTGAGTAATTGGGAATCATCATACCATTTGTTACAACAACCCTCGGCGCTTCTTTAGAAGATGGGAATAGTCCCATCGGATGTCCGGAATACATATGCAGTGTCTGTTCTTCGGTCATTATTGACAGGTATTGCATGGTCAGTAGGTATTGTGCCCAGTTTTGAAATACAGCTCCATTACCCCCATAAGTAATGAGCTCCATCGGGTGTTGTGCCACTGCCGGGTTGAGGTTGTTTTGTATCATCAGCATAATAGCTGCTGCCTGCTGGCATTTTGCCGGATACTCGTTGATAGGACGAGCATAGATGTCGTAATCTGGCTTGAAACGATACATATAAATACGCCCATAATGCTTCAATTCTTCGGCAAATTCAATAGCTAATTCTCTATGCCATTCTGCCGGAAAGTAGCGCAAAGCATTACGAATGGCCAACTTTTTCTCTTCTTTATTCAATATATCTTTCCGTTTGGGAGCCGGATTCATATTGGAGGGATATGACTTAGGGGCGGGTAAATCATTAGGTATTCCCTGTCGTATTTGTGTTTGGAAATCTATTTTTGTTGTCATCATCACAGTGTGTATTTCACGTAAAGTTAATGATAAATGATAAATGGTCGATGATAAATTAACAATACTCCGTATTGGTTTTTGCTTTTATCAATCAAATGTAAATCGACATAAAGCTCATACATCGAGCATTATTGTCATCATTTAAGCTTCCTGTCCTTCATACGACATTCACTCTGTATAAATTCCGTACATTTACGGGCGAAATTGACTAATATGGCGAATCAGGCTCCTCGTATTGATGTAATTATTCCTGCTTTCAATGAAGAAAACGCAGTAGATAAAGTATTGGCAGAAATACCCAGAGACCTTGTGCGGGAAATCATTGTTTGTAATAATGGAAGTACAGATCGAACGGCTGAAGTAGCTCGTGCAGGAGGAGCTACTGTATTGGATGAGCCACAAAAAGGTTACGGGCATGCTTGTTTGAAGGGCATCAATTATTTACGTCAAAAACCTGCTGCTGAACAACCAGATATCGTCGTTTTTTTGGATGCCGATTATTCTGATTACCCAGAAGAAGCTAGGTTATTGGTGGAGCCAATTATGCAAAAAAACATGGATATGGTCATTGGGTCCAGAGCTTTAGGTGATTTGGAAAAAGGATCAATGACGCCCCAACAAGTTTTCGGCAACTGGCTGGCAACCAACCTTATTAAACTGTTTTATCGTTATGAATTTACGGATTTAGGCCCCTTTCGGGCAATAAAATGGCAAAAATTAATTGATCTGAATATGCAGGACACCACCTACGGCTGGACTGTTGAAATGCAGGTAAAAGCAGCCAAAATGAAATACGCCTGCACAGAAATTCCCGTCAATTACCGCAAACGAATCGGTAAGTCAAAAGTGTCAGGAACAGTGAAAGGCACTATACTGGCCGGACACAAGATATTATGGACTATATTTAAACTACTATAATGTGTTATCGTGGAGTTTGAAGTTCTAAACCTCGTCACAATAACACAATAACACAATAACACAATAACACAAAATGGAGCTACTGACTAATTTTCTTTTTGCTTTCTACAGCCTTGCCTTATTATACATTACGGTGTATTGTTTAATGCAGGTACATTTATTATTTTATTACAAAAGGAATAAGCGTAAAGCAAAGGATAGTTTATCAGTAGAAAAACCAGATTTGGACAAAAACAATTTGCCTTTTGTCACTATTCAGTTACCCATTTTTAATGAACAATACGTTGTGGAAAGACTAATCGACAATATTGTTCAGTTTAACTACCCAAAAGACCGTTTTGAAATTCATGTACTAGATGATTCTATTGACAATACGATAGAAATTACACGTACAAAAGTAGAAGAGTATAAGGCAAAGGGCTTCAATATAGAGCAAATATGCAGAGAGAAAAGAGAAGGCTTTAAAGCAGGTGCATTGCGGGATGCTATGCCGGTAGCGAAGGGGGATTTTATAGCCATTTTTGATGCTGACTTTCTGCCTAATCCTGACTTTCTTTTAAACACATTGCCTTATTTTAATAACCCTAAGATTGGCGTAGTACAAACACGTTGGGAACACATCAATAAAAACTATTCTTTACTGACCCGTTTGCAGGCAATGCAATTGGATGTTCATTTTACAGTAGAGCAAAAAGGGCGTTATGCCGGAGATTGTCTGCTACAATTTAATGGTACTGCTGGTGTATGGCGTCGCTCAACTATAGATGATGCCGGTGGCTGGGAAGCCGATACACTGACAGAAGATCTGGACCTCAGTTATCGCGCTCAACTAAAGGGCTGGGAAATTGTATATCTGGAAAAAGTAGGTTCTCCTGCTGAATTGCCGGCTGAGATGAATGGACTCAAATCCCAACAATTTCGCTGGACAAAAGGCGGAGCAGAAACAGCGCGTAAAATGCTGCCGCTTATATGGAAGGCTGATATTCCATTGCGCAAAAAAATACATGGTACCATTCACCTGATGTCGAGCAGTGTGTTTGTCTGTATTTTTATTATTGCTATTTTGAGCGTACCGCTAAGTTTCATGATAGAAGAAATACAGTTTGATATGCGATATTCTTACATCTTCTACTCAGCAGTTATTGCTACTAGTCTTGTGTATTATGTAGCTAATGTCCAGGCTTTACGCAACGGACAAAGCTATATGTGGACCCTGGTAAAATTTATCTTTCTCTTCCCTATTTTTCTGTCGCTTTCTATGGGGCTTTCTTTGCACAATACAATTGCTGTTTTACAGGGCTATATTGGTAAAAAAACAGCTTTTATTCGCACACCAAAATTTAATATTAACAGCTTGAAAGACAGTTTTAAAAATCATAGATATCTGGCTAAAAAAATCAGTTGGACAACAGTCTTCGAGGGGGTGCTGGCTTTATATTTTCTCGCTGCTATTATTGCTCAATTGATGTGGGTGGATAATCGTTCTTTTCTGGCTTTTCACGTTATGCTATTTCTTGGCTTTGGTTCTATCTGTTTTTTTTCTATCCGGCATTTGAGTTTGAAATAATAACTTCAAAATTTGGGTATGACTAAAGCTATAGGAACATACGATAATCTTTTGCTTTTCCTGAGTCTTGCTCTGATTTCGCTGACCATTGGTTTCAGTACATGTATAGGGCAGAACGACTTTATAGAATTGATCTTTTTCTATGGCTTTTTCTTCGCAATATATGGGGTGATCTGTCGGTATATAGAAACAAACAGAGCAGTTTGGATATTGTTAGTCTTAGGTATATTTCTTAGACTGATCACCGTTTTTCTAATGCCTAATTTATCCGATGATGTTTATCGTTTTATCTGGGATGGGCGATTATTGGCTAATGGAATCAGTCCTTTTGCTGAATTGCCTGGCTACTATATGGAACAGGCAAATAAAATTTCGGGTATAGACAAAAGCCTGTTCAAAGAATTAAATTCGCCTGATTATTTTACCATCTATCCGCCTGTCCCTCAAAGTATCTTTGCCTTATCTGCATGGTGTTTCCCAAATAGTATTCAAGGAGCTGTAATAACAATGAAACTAGTTTTTTTACTGTTTGAAATAGGAACATTTTACCTCATGGTTGCTCTGTTAAAACACTTTTCTATTCCTTTAAAGAAT
The DNA here is from genome assembly GCA_020627965.1 of Saprospiraceae bacterium. Lineage (GTDB taxonomy): Bacteria > Bacteroidota > Bacteroidia > Chitinophagales > Saprospiraceae > JAHDEO01. The sequence continues at coordinate 19,988 of JAHDFX010000010.1, forward strand.
GTTTTGCTTTATGCTTTGAATCCACTCATTATTCTGGATACTTTTGCCAATCTGCATTTTGAAATTGCTATGATTTTTTTTCTGACTTTAGCAATATGGCTGCTGATACAGGCAGGATGGATTTTATCGGCTATAGCTATGGCAGGAGCCATTACGTCAAAGCTGATTCCACTAATGTTTTTACCTTTCCTGATAAAATGGCTGGGCTGGAAACGAGCTATTTTTTATTTTCTGATTAGTGGAGTACTGACGCTCTTGCTGTTCTTACCTTTTTTTAACTGGTCAACAATACTCCATTTTGGCGAAAGCCTGAACCTTTATTTCCAACGCTTTGAATTTAACGCTTCCATATATTATACATTACGCTGGCTGGGCTATTTAATCAGCGGGCATAATCTGATTCAGGTGCTTGGTCCCGCACTGGCTTTGACTACTGCTGCAATTATCTTTGTTCGGGCTTTTCGTGGTCAGGAGGTCTATGATAGTTCAAGCAAATCCCTCCATTTTCCACCCCCCTCGCCCCCTCTAAAGGGGGAGGTTGACGTCTTTTTGTCCCCCTTTGGAGGGGGAAGAAGGGGTAGGACTTTCACCACTCTGGCTGAAAACTGGCTTTTCGCCATGACTTTATTCCTGCTCATGACAACGACCGTACACCCCTGGTATCTGAGCAGTATTATTTTCCTTTGTGTATTCACAAAATTTCGTTATCCAATACTCTGGTCAGGACTTATTATGCTGACTTATATCAATTATAGCTACACAGAGTATTATGAAAACCTATGGATTGTAGGATTAGAATATCTGCTGGTTATTGCCTTTATAATATGGGAAATAAAAAATCAACGAACACTCAATAACTCTGTCACTAATTAATTAATTTAACAAACTATCAAACCTTAATAATAAATTAATTATTCGTTAATTAGTCGAAAAAATTTTCACTTTTTCTAAAAAGCATACACCTTTGATGCGTCTTTTGGCAATTTGATATTGTCTTTTATGCGTTTGTTAATCAATTGAATAAATATGAGGATACCGATTATCATCACCCTGATGTGGGTGACTGTATGTGTATTTGCACAAGATGCTATTCCTAATAAAAAACAAGCAGAAGCTATACGTATAACTGAAGCTGTAAAAATTGATGGTCAACTGGATGATCCTGTATGGACTAAAGCGCCTGTAATGACCGACTTTGTACAAAAAGACCCTGTTCCTGGTGGAGTTCCTTCTCAAAAATCTGAAGTAAAACTACTCTATGATGATGCGGCAATCTATATCGGTGCCATGTTATATGATACTGCACCGGATAGTATTCGTAAGGGCTTGATACCAAGAGATGGCTTTAGTCCGAATACTTCTCACTTTGGTGTTTTTATTGATCCATATCAAAGCGGTATCAATGGAGTTGGTTTCATGGTAACCGCCTCCGGTGTGCAACTGGATGCACGTTACTCGCCTAATGGAGAGGACATGAATTGGAATGCTGTATGGAAAAGTAGTGTTGACATCAATGATGAAGGTTGGGCGGTAGAAATGCGTATCCCATATTCGGCTTTGCGTTTTCCGAAAGCGGAGGTACAGGAGTGGGCGATCAATTTTCAAAGGCGTATCAGACGTAATGGAGAAGAAGCCTGGTGGAGCGAGCTGGATCCTGAAGTTTCTGGGTTTTTCAATCAGTTTGCCGAATTGAAAAGTATTAAAAATGTTGACCCACCTGTTCGACTTTTCCTGTTTCCTTATGTATCTTATAATCTTAGCCATTATCCATATAACGACCCTGAAATCAACAATTTGAATGGAGTTTTTAATGCAGGCATGGATATAAAATATGGTATCAATGATGCATTTACACTCGATATGACATTGATCCCGGATTTTGGACAGACCGTATCTGATGACCAGATCCTGAATCTAGACCCTTTTGAAGTACAATTTGATGAAAATCGCCAGTTTTTTACTGAAGGGACAGAATTGTTTAGTAAGGGGGATTTGTTCTACTCTCGTCGAATAGGAGGTCAGCCGGTAAAGTATTATGATGTCATTGATGAAGCGGATGCTACTGGCGAAACTATTGTGAAAAATCCAAACACCACTCAATTACTCAATTCTTCAAAAATATCTGGCCGGACTAAAGGCGGACTGGGTATCGGGGTTTTTAATTCTATTAGTGCAAGAACTAAAGCAACTTTGCGAAATGACGAAGGACTCACTCGTGAGATTATAACGAATCCACTGACAAATTATAATGTTTTTGTGTTGGATCAGAATTTAAAAAATAACTCTTCTATCAGCCTTATCAATACGAATGTATGGCGACAAGGCAGCGATCAAGACGCCTATGAAGCAAATGTAACCGGTGCATTGACCAGGTTAGCCAATAAGAAAAATAGCTATGAGGTAGAAGGAGGTGTAGCCGTCAGCCAAAAGTATTTTTCTGGTTTCGATGATGTGGATTTGGGCTATCAGACGTATTTTGCTGCCGGAAAAATAAATGGTAAGGTACGTGCCCGCTTTACACATGAAATGGTGGACGACCAATACGATCATAATGACTTGGGTTTTTTAAGACGAAACAATTACAGCCGCTTTAGTAGTGGGGTTGGATATGTACAGTTTGAGCCGAAAGGTAGACTGCTGCGCTGGGGAGCAAATTTTAATGCCAATTATGAAACTTTGTATAAACCTTGGGCTTACCGCCGACTCGCTGTGAATCCAAATTACTGGATGTTGTTTAAAAACAGAATGAGCCTTAATCAATGGATGTTTGTCACGCCTTTTGGCGCTGATGATTATGATGATCCACGCTCAACAGGGCGCTTTTATAATATGCCTTCTTTTATGGGAAGTGGACTAAACTTTGGTACTGATGACCGCAAACGTTTCAACCTGGAAGTCTTTTGTGGGGGAGGACGTGTGAATGAAACTGATCTCAAAAGATTTTTTTATGATGTAGGGCTTTTCCCTTCCTGGATTATTTCTGATAAATGGCAAATAGATTATGGCTCTACTTACCGATATGGAAACAATGATACAGGCTGGGTAACGGAATTGGATAATGGAGATATTATTTTTGGCAGACGAAATATTGATACTTATGAAAATGTATTCAATACTAGTTTTATTTTTACGAATAAAATGGCTTTGAATCTGCGTGCCAGACATTATTGGTCAACAGCAGTTTACCAGTCTTATTTCTTATTAGGTGAAGATGGAAATCCAGAAACAACCAGCTATACCGGACTAGGAGAGGGCAGTGAGCCAGAGAATGATATTAATTATAATGCTTTTAATATAGACCTTGTCTACACCTGGGAATTTACACCAGGCAGCCAGTTGAGTATAGTCTGGAAAAATGCGATTGCCACAGCCGATTCAGATACTGACATCGGATTTATAGATAATTTCAGCAATACAATATCTAACAATCAGTCGAATTTACTTTCCGTGAAAATTTTGTACTTTCTGGATTACCTGACTTTACAACGCAAACAGGAAAAGGCTATTGCTAATGGTCAAACAACCTCTACACGCCGAAAAGTCAGCCATAGTAAAGACCGGGGACGTCAAATGAATAATTATTTGAAAACGGTGTTTTAAACAATAATTACTTAGATCAATGTTCGAGGTCAACCTATAGTGTGACAAGACAATTAATAACTATAAACATAAAACTATGAAATCAAAACATTTACTTATTGCAATGCTCTGCTTAATAAGCATCAGCCTTAATGCTCAAACTTACGAATTCAGCGTGTCAACTGAAACTTATGAAGACCTGACAGGCAGTACATCTCTTAATAATGGCACAACCTGGGACGACCCTGAATATTATATTCCAATTGGCTTTGATTTTCAGTTTTTTGATACATTGGTCACACAAATTTTAATTGAAAGTGAAGGCTATGGCGGTTTGCTTTCATTCAATGAAAGTGAAAGTATAGTCCCTACGATCATCGCTTATGGTGCAGATATTATTGACAGAGGTTATGATTTTTTGGGTGGATATGGACAAGCATCCCAATCGAATATTTCTTACTTATTGGAGGGTACAGCAGGTAGCAGAATCCTGAAAATAGAATGGAATAATGTTGGTTTTTATGAAGAAATGGCCGACAATTACATTTCCGTTGATTACACCAATTTCCAACTTTGGTTGTATGAAGGTTCAAATAATATCGAAATTCGCTTCGGACCAAATTCAGTTACACAACCTAACTTATGCTACGATGGTGCGCCCGGTTCATTTGCCGGACTTGTTGAAAATGTTGATTATTCAACTGGCTTTTTTTATGGCGAAGTTATTATGCTCTTAGATGATCCGAGTGCGCCTATGGCAGTATCCACTCCATCTTACTATAATATTCCATATTTGAATGGTACAATACCCGACGGTACCGTTTACAAATTTGAATATACAACAGTGAACACATCTGATGTTACTGAATTCGATGGGCAGTTTTCACTTTCTCCAAACCCATCCAATGATTATTTTAAAATTATTTTGAATGATTTTAATACTAATTTTGTCAATGCCAATATATTAATCGTCAATTCGCTTGGACAAGTACTAAAAGATATTGATTTTACAACAGATGCAATCAATATCTCTGATTTGAAAGCTGGTACTTACTTTGTTCAAATTCGTACCGATTCGGGGATGACAACAAAAAAATTGATAAAGAAAAAGTAAATGAGTTCAAACGTTCCAACGGTTAGACAAATTGCCTGGATATCAATAGTTCCACACTTATTGGTCATGGGGTTAATTATGCTGATTTGGTATCAATTCAATCAGTCAGATTTTGCATTATACGGAGCATTAACTTATTTGATAATTTCTCAACTTCTGAGAAGAATAATAGCGAGAGAGCATCGAAAAGGAATGTTAAAAATTAAACTTGAAGCTTACGAAGAAGCTATTCCGCATTTTGAAAAAAGTTATGACTTCTTCAAGAGAAACAATTGGATTGACAAATACAGATTTTTGACTTTGCTGAGTTCAGGGAAAATGCCATACAAAGAAATGGCGCTGAATAATATTGCCTTTTGCTATAGTCAGTTGGGGGATGGAAAGCTGGCAAAAAAATACTACCAGAAAACACTTGATGAATTCCCTGAAAGCGGAATCGCAAAAGCCAGCCTCAGACTCTTGAACTCTATGTCGAATACGAATAATGTTGAGTGAAAACAATACATTTGGATAAATTCAGTACTTAATGTACTTTTGGTGCTTCTTAACAACTTTGATATGAAGCATTTATACTTTCTATTACTATTTATCCTTTTTGTAAATATTACTTTATTTTCTCAACTTCCTTATACCCAGACAGAATACCAATTCAGCAGTATTAGTGATGTAAGCTATGGTACAGCTACGAATTATGCAGGAACAGAAGTAGACTTATTGATGGATATTTATAAGCCTTTGGGCGACAATAACTGTCAAAGACCTATCATGATATTGGCTCATGGCGGAGCTTGGGTAACAGATGATAAAACCAATGAAAGTTTGGAATACATGTCGCAGGAACTAGCCAAAAGAGGTTGGGTGGTTGCGAATGTTAATTATCGGCTTGGCATGAATAACACAAATGATTATTCAACTAATGCTTTTTGTACAGGTATCACTGAGCCTTGTGCTTTCATGATAGATAGTATGGAAGTAGAACGTGCCAACTTTCGAGCCATGCAAGATGCTAAGGGAGCGATACGCTTCATGAAAAGCCGGAATATGATAGACTCCACAGATGTTAATAATGTTTTTATGGCAGGTGAAAGTGCTGGTGGTTTTATTTCGCTTTCAGCAGGGTTCACCAATGACATTAGTAAAAAACCTGCTTCATGTTATGCGATCACGGATGTACTTGCGCCGGATTCAGATTTTGCAGATTTTGCTTGTACCGATACAAATAATGATCTATCACGTCCCGATCTTGGCGATATTGAAGGTACTTTACATCTTAGTACTTATGATGCTTCTCTTAAAGGAGTTGGCAGTTTTTTTGGTGGCGTAATCGATGTAAATTTGTTTGATGGTCTATCCGATCCTCCCGGTGTTTACTTGTATCATCAGGGATCAGATGTTATCATTCACTATGATTATGGACAAATGTTCAAACGTATTAGTGATGACTGTTTTTTTGGGCTTTGTCAGGAATATGGACCTTATCCACATGCTTATGGCGGGGAGGGAATTCGTAAGCACTTTGATGCACTTGGCGCTTCAGCTCCATCTTCCTTTTCAGAAATATTAGATAATATGGGAGCCAATGATTGTCTGGCAAATGGACATGCTATAGATGATCCCGAAGCAAGACTACAATCAATGGTTAATTTCTTTGCAGATAAAATTGCTACATCAGGAAACATGCCTTCTGACATGTGTATGCCTGTTGGCAACAATAATGTAATTCCCGATATTAATATCACCTTGTCGGAAAATCCTATACATCATCATTTAAACATCCAAACCCTTCCTGAATTTTTTGGTGCTTCTTACATACTTTTGGATATCTCAGGAAAGAGTATATGCGCAGGAAAACTAATGTCGGAAGAAACATCAGTAAAGGTGACAGACATTCCAACTGGTATGTATTTTCTAAATGTCTCTTATAAAAATACCAATCAGGTATTTAAACTTGTGAAAAATTAAAAGCTTAATCTCAATATAAGCCTTGTCAAGCTTTGAAAAAAATGGAACAACAACTAAAAACACTCACTTCAGTATTAAAACGAAACGGCTATCAGTTAACGGATATTGGCGATGCTGAATTTGCTATTAACCAAACTGATAAAGTAACTTCAAAGCTTAACACCTACTTCATTATTATAACCCTGATCGTATGCTTTGGGCTGTCAATACTATTTATGTTTGGCTCATTACTATTAGGAGGTATAATAATTGGGAGTGCAGCACCTATTTTTTTCAGGCTTCAAAAACTGAAAGGGGAAAATCTGGAGAAGAAGAAGATCAAAATTGGAAAAGAAGGTATTAAAGTAGATACACCGAAAGGAGAAATCAGGATAGGAGCCGATAAAATTGACGAATTGACCTATCATTTAAATGCTGATTCAAAAGGTATATCTAAAGGTGCAGTAAAGATCATTACAGCAAAAAAGCAACAGGTAGATTTGATCGTGATCTATGGAGATGATAAAAGATATGTGGAGGATGATGTAAAAACTATTGCTAATGTCTTTGCGGGTATATTGAATCAATAGGTGTTATATGAATTGGGTAAATTACATTATAGCTTTAACAATAGGTAGTATCTTGTTGGGGTATCTGTTCAGGAAAGATAAAGAACCAAACTACCATCATTCAGATACTGGCTATGAACTTAGACTGGTTAAGAAGTATAGAAGAATTGGCTTATTTTCAGTTCTCTTATCACTTTTTTTACTGACCATTGGACTAATTGAAAACTTACCCAATGTTTGGATTCAGACAGTTCTATTATCAGTAATTTTTGGCATTCCCGGATTGTGTTTTGTATTGCTGTATAAAAATTATATAGTTCGTTTTGATAATGAAAAAATAGAAGTTCATAATTTTTGGAGAAGGGAAAAGATTGTTTATTTTAATGATATTACAGATGTAAAATATTATAAAAACAGGACATGGGTGCTTGTTTATACTCATGATGATAAGATCAAAATTCATCAGGGTACCAGTGGTTTAGATGTATTGATGAAAAAGATCAATAAAAAGACACATCTGAATATCCATAATATAGATCAATCAAAATGGATTTAGGGTTACTTCAATAATGGCAGAAAATTATTAAGAATGAAACTAAGAAACCTGATATTGCTGGGCGTATTGGCAGAAATAGCCATTTTTCTGAGCTGCTATATGCTTTACCCTTCGATGGAAGAAACATTCCGTCATGCAGCCAGATACTCAGGGCGACTATCAGCAGTGATCTTTCTGACCGCTTTTTATCTGTTCGCTACTTCCTATCCTGCGGGTGTGGAAGAGGGGAGTCTTTTACGCAAAACCATTATACTTTTTGCTGTTTTACATGTGATTCATTTTGGTTTTTTGGCGACGAATGTATACCTCAATTCAGTCCCGCTGGAACCAGTCAAAGTAGCGGGTGGAGCATTAGCTTATTTGATGATCGTATTTGCGCCTTTTAGGTTACACAAGGTTAAATTTGGATTTAAACTAGTCTACTTCTACTACGTCAGCTTAGTCATGATGCTGACTTATGTTGCCAGAATAAAAGGCGATTTTGAAGGCGCTGAGCCATCCTGGATTCACTATACAGCAATAAGCATTTTTATCATCTGCTGCATTATATTTGGAATTATATTGAGAAATAAAATGATAAAACTAAAAAGACAGATATGAAAAAGAAATACACCGCAAAAGGCACTTACAACGCAGGCGAAGGAGAGCCTAAGAAATTTGAAATAGAATATGAAAACCTCGTTGAAAACGAAGAAAACAATGAAAAAATAGGTGAATTACTCGATGGCGATCCGCTAGATATAATAAGAGAAGGAAGACAGTTTGGTATAAAAGGAATCAAGCGCTTTATCCTGATTCTGTTCTTGTTTGGGTTTTCCAATATGATATTATTCTTCTATGCCGTCAGCAGGTTTTTGGGGCATCTTGACGAATTGAATAAAGTCGTGTATGTATTGCTGGTCGCAGCGCTCGGCTTAGGCACGACGGCATACGCATTATACAGAGCCTATGGTTTTGTATTGATCGACAGTATCAGAGTGATCTATGAAAATGTAAGATCATATTTCAAAAGAATAGCTGAAATTATTATTGACTATGCAGAGCGTACACTCAAAGGAAAAGTCGAAGTAACAGATAAAGAACTGGCAAAAGCATTGGATTTTAGCAAAATGATCGATAATAGCCTTGATAAAGTCCCCTGGGTTATACGTAGAGGTATTCTTTTTATTTTAAGAAAACTACCTATTGTTGGTATACTCTTCGATATGAAAGAAGATATTCTGGCAGGCAACAAAGCCGATGCCAGTACCAAGCTCTATGACAAAATAGACGCCCTTATATCTGAACTATTCGCCCAAAATAATACCAAATGGGTATGGTGGCTATGGCCATTGAATATTATTGTTTTATTGGGCATAATATGGAGGAATCTTGGATAAAATCACTAAATAACTTTTAAATTAACTTTATGGAAACTTTTAAAAAAATCTCTTTCATTTTACTTTCAATAATTTGTCTAAGTGCCTGTACATCCGACAGTTTATCAAAACACACGAATTGTGGGGAAGTTGACCTTGACTTGAGGACAGAAGATTATCCTGAACTGAATTTTAGCCTTAAAGTACCTAATGAATGGGCGACAGGACGTTCTAGTAACAAAGGTATTGGAGAAATGAGTTTCTCTGGTTATAATGACTTCTTGCTGGATGAGCACATTAAACCATTCCTAGGACATTTTGTAACAAACAGCACATTTTTAGACACTAAAAATGCTCAGGATAGTACCTTTATGGAGAAGAGTCGGGAAAAATTATCTCAAATAACAGGCTTTGAGAAGCTTCATGTCATACAAGAGAATCTACCGGACAAGTTCAACTTAAGCAATGAATTTAATAAGGAACGAGACAGGCTAACATCTTATGAATATTCGACTACTCTGGGAAGTGGAGATAATCAAATTGACGGTTTGAGCGGGAAATGGCTGTTATCCGATAGTGTAGAATTCTCAGGGACAGATAGCATGTCTGTTAGAGAATTATTCGTGTTAATGCCATCTGACAAACACTATTACGAGATCACAGCCAGCGTATATGGCAATGAAAAAGTAGAGGAACGTATGTGCCAAATGATGGAGTCAGTATATTCCTTTAAAGAAAGAGATTGAGCATTGATACGAAATTCTGGAATGTTGAGTAATAAAAAAATCCCGAATTTTCATCATGAAAATTCGGGATGACTTATGTTATTTTCACCTCATTCCTAAGCCACCTACATTCGCTCTGGCACCTGAATGCCCAAAAGATCAAGCGCAGACTCCAATGTCCGTCCGACCACTTTCGTTAGTACCAACCGGAAAGCTTTAGTCTCTCCATCAGGCGATTTCAGAATATTGATATCGTGATAGAACTTATTAAAAGACTTTGAGAGTTCGTAGGCGTAATTAGCAATAAGCGAAGGATCATAGTTTTTTACCCCTTCTTCAACCACATGTGAATACCGTTGCAACATCACCAGCAGATTTTTTTCCTGTTCTTCCGGCGTCGTATATTGCAACATATCTGCATCCCATTCCCCGGCTTTTTTTAAGACAGAATTCACCCGTACACAAGAATATTGAATGAATGGACCAGATTGCCCCTGAATATCTACCGATTCCTTCGGATCAAAGATCATCGTCTTCCGAGGGCTGACCCGTATCATGTGATACTTCAAAGCCGCCATACCGATCCGCCGCCATATTTCCTGCTGTTTTTCCTCTGATAAGTCAGATACATCGCCCCGTTCGAGCGATTCTTCTTTGGCAATTTGTACGACTTGTGTCATCAGGTCATCCGCATCTACTACTGTGCCTTCCCGTGATTTCATTTTGCCTTCCGGCAATTCTACCATACCATAAGACAGATGATAAAGCCCCTCAGCATAAGATTCGCCCAGCCGTTTCAGTATCTCAAACAGTACCTTGAAATGATAGTCCTGCTCATCACCTACCACATAGATAGACTTATCCATTTTATAATCACTATACCGTTCCTGAGCTGTTCCGATGTCCTGAGTCATATAGACAGAAGTGCCGTCACTCCGCAAAACCAGCTTTTGATCCAATTTAGCATCTTCCAGATCAATCCAGACTGAGCCATCGTCTTTTTTATAAAATATTTCCTTCTTCAAGCCCTGTTCAATCGCGTTTTTTCCCAACAAATAAGTATTGGACTCATAATAAAGCTTATCAAAACTAACCCCCAAGCGTTCATAAGTTTCATTAAATCCGCTGAATACCCAGCCGTTCATCATATTCCACATATCCCGCACTTCAGGATCATTTTCCTCCCATTTTAAAAGCATTTGCCGGGCTTCCTGTAGTATGGCTGCCTCCTCATTTTCTTTGCCGGCAGCTTTCAAAGCCTCTTTTTGCTTTTTCTCCTCATTATTATAAAGTACATAATACTTACCAACCAGGTGATCGCCCTTCATACCTGAAGATTCTGGAGTTTCTCCATTACCGAACTTCTTCCAGGCCAGCATACTTTTACAAATATGAATACCCCGGTCATTAATGATTTGTACCCGTTTTACATCAAAACCTGCTTTTTCAAGCATTTTACTCATAGACCATCCCAGAAGATTATTCCGAATATGCCCCAGGTGAAGTGGTTTATTGGTGTTGGGAGAAGAGTATTCAATAACTACTTTTTCTCCATTGGCTGCAAGACTTCCATAATCTTCCTGTGCAGCTATTTGTAAAAGAAATTTTGCCCAATAGGCACCGCTGATACTTAGGTTAAGAAAGCCCTTAATGATATTAAAACCCTCTACAAGCTCCACATTATCTACCAGATAATTTCCCAGTTCTTCCGCTACTGCCGGAGGCGCTTTGCGAGCTATTTTGGTAAATGGAAAAACAACCACAGTGTAATCACCCTCAAATTCCTTGCGAGTAGCATTCAGCAATACATCATTTTCTTTGATACTATGCTTGTACAAATGCTCCACCGCATTGACCATTTCCGCCTTAATAAGTTGTGTAATTTCCATTTTTGTAAGATTTATGCCCTGAACAAAACATTTTTTTATTTTAATGTAATGTTGCTTTTTATCAATATGCTGCAAATTTATGCTTTTTTAACTTGTCATCGGCACGAGTTGTTTATTGAAATGCAAACAATTTTAAAGGTCGTATTTTCAATACGTAAATCGTCTACTTTTCGTTCAAAATACATCCACTTTTAAATAAATTATTCAAAAAGACTCTGTAAATCAGGTTACGGATAGATGCTCGGCATGAAATTTCTATTCACACAGTTTAACCTACTTTTTGAGATATGCCAATTTTTAAACATACGAAACTTTCCGATAATCACCTCGTAAATAAATGGCTGCTACAAAGTCGGAGCAAGTTTAATATTTCTGAATAAAAGGCTGAAATACCAAGATTTGATCTGCTTGTCTCGGCTACTTACACTTTATACAGCAGAGAAAACAGAAAACATGAGTTTAAAGATTTACACAAAAATACTTTGGCTGACAATTTTGTTGGCAATAGTCCCTTGGCCGGAGGTATCGGCAAACAGTCCTTGCAGGATGGCAGATTCACTAAGCCTGATAGCATTAAATAATAATCTGGATTTTAATTGGAATGTCAGCGAGCCTATACATACCTGGGCAGGAATAATGCTAAACGCAGATGGCTGCGTAGAGTCTTTAGATATTGCACCCAGAGGTGGCACCCTACCCGAAGAGATTGGAAACTTATCTGCTTTGGTTTATCTTGATTTGAGTGAATCAGATCTGGCAGGGCGTTTACCCAGCGGATTGAGCGATTTAACTAATCTAAGCTATCTGAACCTTAGTCAGAATAATCTGGAAGGTACGATTCCTGGCAGTATTGCAAGTCTGGTTAATCTGGAATATCTGGATTTATCGGATAATAATTTTGAAGGACTGATTCCTGATGAAATCTGGGATTTAAGTAATCTAACTCATTTAGCACTGGGCGGAAACCGGTCGCTTAGTGGGACAATACCGCCTATGATCGGGCAAATGATTAATCTCAAACATCTGGCAATATCTGGAACCCAATTGAATGGAACATTACCACCAGAAATTGGTAATCTGGTCAATCTGGAATTTCTGTTCATGGAAAATAACAGGCTGCTCGGCGAATTACCTGAAGAAATTGGTAATATGACTCGCCTGACTCGCCTACATTTGAACCGAAATGGTTTCACGGGCAATATCCCTGCATCTATTACTGCTTTATCTGAGTTAGAGGCTATTTATGTCAATTCTAATGAAATGAGTGGCGCATTGCCTGATCTGTCGGGAATGACTTTGTTAAATACATTGGCAATAGGGGATAATCGTTTTACCTTTTCAGGTATAGAAGAGAATCTTTCCATTCCCAATTTTACTTACGCACCACAGGCTAATGCCGAAATGACACTGTCTGATGGTACGCTGACTATGTTTGCTGGTGAAGCCGGACAATTTGGACAAAACGCTTATAGTTGGTATCGTGATGGACAGCTTATTGCCGTGACCACAGAAGCTAATACATGGCAAGTCAGTGAAAGTGGAACGTATTATTGTAAAGTGGTAAATTCACCGATCACCAAACCAGATATGATGGGTAAGGATCTGGTATTAATTTCGGTACCAGTCTATTTCGATCAATTTCTGGGGGCTGTATTTCCGGGTGATATTAATCACGATGGTATTGCAAATATTACCGATGTACTTCCCTGGGGAATTGTATATGGCAGTACAGGTGAGGTGCGTCAGAATGCTACATCATTGTGGGAACCACAGGCATCTACCAATTGGAGTCTGAATGTAGACAATATAAATGCTAAATATATTGACTGCAATGGAGATGGAGAAATCAACTTGGCCGATATTGATATTATAATGGATAATTATGGAGAAAGTTATCCATATCAAACTAGAAACTATAATAATACCGATGCTAAATTATATGCTCATTATAATAGTTTAGAAGTATATAACGACAGTTTTGCTGTTCAGTTGGATATTTATCTGGAAGGTAATGATAACGAAATGGCTACCGTTCATGGTGTATCATTCAACATACAGCACAGAAGTATAATTGGTGATGGAATAGATCATTTGTACGCATTGCCGGCTGCATCACCTTCATGGCTGGGAAGTATTGAAAACGACCTGATGACTTTTCATCATGATGAAATCTCAGAAAACAGAACAGGCATTGCCATTACCAGAACAGATGGACAAGAAGTAACGGGAACAGGCCAGATCGCTTCAGTTAAAATTATGCTGACAAAAGGAACAGAGCTGCCCGAAAGATTATCTATTGATCTAACGGATATTTATGCTATTGATGCCGGAGGAAAATATTCAAAAATAGCTGCTCAACAATTGGAAATTATTGGTCTACAAAATATTGGACAGACCGGGCTGGCATATACAATTAATTCTAATCATGTTTCTTGTTCGACGCTTGGCAATGCAGAAATTACCATTATCAATGAAAGCACGCCTCCCTATACTTACGGATGGTCTACAGGAGGAAACACCGCAAATATTACAGACTTGATACCAGGTGTCTATGGGGTAGATGTTTTTGATGCAACAGGGGCAGCTTTGTCGGGTATCTTCATCGTTGATGGAAGTGCGCCAATCAGTATTATTCCTACTATTATACATACAAGCAATAATGCCTATAATGGAGAAATAGACCTGATTATCACTGGAGGAGATGGTGATTACACAATCGACTGGAGTACGGGAGAGTCAGATCCTGCCATTGAAAATCTGTCTGTTGGAGAATACAGTGTAGAGATAACAGATGGCGCAGGCTGCACAGGAAATTTCGATTTCTTTGTAGGCGATGCACCAGTTCCATTCACACTGCGTATGTTGATGCAGGGGGCTTATGACACGACAATGCTACTGATGAATGATGCACTACGTGCCAATAATTTAATACCTGATGTCGATCCGTATTTATTCAGTACAGAAGCACCACCAAGCGCTTTTGATGACAATAATAATGATGCTGTGGTAGACTGGCTGCACATTCAGCTTCGTGACGATCAGGATGCTTCCAGATTACAGGCAGAAAGAACCGTTTTTATACAGCGAGATGGAGATATTGTTGATATTGATGGCGCTTCTATACCTGAATTTGAAGGTATTGTGCATGGGCTTTATAATATCGTTATTCAGCATAGAAATCACTTACCTGTGATGTCGCCAGTACCATTTTTACTGGGAGAAGGTGGCTTGGTATACGATTTTACACAGCAAGATGCTTATACGGGTAACGGTACAGGCTTTGGACAAAAAGAAATCTTTCCAGGTGTGTGGTGTATGTATAGTGGCGATGGAGATCAGACTTTTGAAATAGGAGGAAATGACAAGACCATTTGGGTTGATATCAATGGTGAAAATCCTGTTTATAAAATTGCTGATTATAATATGGACGGAGATGTCAATGGAAATGACAAATCCATTTGGTTCAATAACAACGGGATTTCATCTCGTGTCCCTAAAGTAGAATAATCTTTGACAATACTTCGTATTGAAATTGAAACTCAATACGAAGTACTATACAAAGATTAAGGGATGTTTAATAAGTAGACAGGGGTGAAGCCTTCGGGTTTCATCCCTTTTTAAATTTTGCCTGCCAGTCCATTACGCCACCTAATAAATTACGAACATTAGTGTAACCGGCTTGCTTAAGAAAAGCTTTCGCCTGTCCGCTTCTTCCCCCCGAACGACAATGTACAACGATTTCCTCGTTTTTATGATCTTTCAGTTCGTCCAATCTAAGTGGCAATGTACTTAAGGGAATTAGCTTGGCGTTCAGATTGAATTCTGCATATTCATGTGGTTCACGCACATCAATAAACACAAACTCCTCCTTATTGTCCAGCTTTTGTTTGAGCTCTTCTACGGTAATGTCTTGCATGGTTTAATGTTTGACAAATTTATGCTGATAAATTTGCTGTGTTGTTTTATGGCGCAATTTTACAAAATAAATTCCATTCGCCAATTGGTATACCGGGATATTTTGTGTCAGATTTTGAGACATGACCAACTGACTGGCACTATTGAAGATTTCTATTTCGTAATCCTGATGTAGACCTTCCTTTACATTAAAAAACAACTGACCACGCACCGGATTAGGAAAAATATCAATAACATCTGTTGCTAATTGAATATTTTGATTATTCACAAAAACAGTTCCCTCAGAAGTGACAGCACGAATCATCAAAGCTCCCTCTAGCCCGGCATCAGCAAAAGACGACCAGCCAGAACCGATATTATAGAAATTTCTGGAAGTGGCCAATGCATTATTTTTATCAAAACCAACCGGGATAGGTGGCGTAGTATTGCTTGCCTGCTGCCAGCCTATGTAGTAATTGTTATTGGCATTCATGTATAATGGAGGATCTACTTCATATTCATAAAAGCCATTTAATCCCGGAGCATATTCCGGTTGCAAAAAGTTACGCTCATAAACCACAAACTGATCGCCAAGATTAGCTTCCCAAACTTTGAGGTGAAATGACTGGTCTGTAACATCACCAGCAACATGAGGAATGTGTATCTGAATAGCTTTTAAGGTATCATCTACATTCAAACGGAACTGAACAGCAGCCTGAGAACCAAAAGCATTTAAACCTATATTACTCTCAGCAATACCATCATCATAAGCAAAATAGTTTCCAAAAATTGTACTGGTTGTCACAGTATCATTAGCCAATATGAAGTTGGGCTGGTTACTGAGTTCGTCTTGTCCATTAACTGTATAATAGTAAGTCGTGGTAATTTCTGTCTGTGTAGGATTTTCTGCAATAAGCGGAGAAAAATTGAGGTCTGTATTCAAATTAAGTGAACCAGTAATGGTAGCCGTCGAACCGGGAGCTAAGTTGGCACTACCACCTGTCCAATTGAGTACATTTTCATCATAAACCTCGTCGTCAGCCCTATAATAGGTTTGGTCAAGATTGACATTGCTGCTGCTTAAGTTGTTGATTTTTAAGTCGATGCCAGCCCAGCTTTCCAATGGGATAAAATTGTTATTGCCATCAAAATAATAATGTGGCCAGGGCATGGCTGTATAGTCTCTCAGAATAGAATGTGGACGCTCAGTGAAACAAACATCGCCATAAGATTCATCATTTTGAAAACGGTCTTTATCTACCAAAACATAATCCAGATGCCAAAGATCTACGAAACCTGTATTGGCATTGAAATTAATGAAGCGAAACTGGAAACTATCGCTGAGATACAAAGAGCCGACAAATATATCATTATAGCTAAAAGTGCTGGCAGTATCGCCAGAAATTTCCCATACTTCCTGCCATTCATCAAATATATCCCTAAATTCCAGTCTTAATTTATCAATAGCTTCAGGTGCATCTCCACGCCCTTGTGGTTCTGCGAAAAAGCTCATATACACATTGTCGGAAGCGGTAAAACCAGATAAATCTATAGGCATGCAAGTGAGGGTATCTGCCCAGCCTTCTCCATCAGTATAAGGCGTACCATCAGGCCCCAGACCATCAAGTGTTACAACACCAACAGAGGGAGGATTAAGCCCCAAAGTGTGATTAACATAAGCCTGATTATCCAGCCATAGGGTAGAATCAGGATAAGGACCATCGTAAGAAAAATCATCCATAAAAGGAAGAGTCAGGGTATTACTTGCCTGACGATTTACATTGACTTTTTCTGGATGTTTTTTAGCATACTTTTGCAGAACAGGATTCGTGTTTAAAGGAAGTTCTACAGGTTGGGCGGAGATAAAATTGAAAGTGAGTACGACAAACGTACTGAGTATTAAAAAACGTTGCATATGCAGTCGTTGACTTTTTGGTAAAGAATATAAGTTTAATGTATTGATTTATCACTAATCCTCATTTCTAAGAATACGAAGTGACAAATAGAATACGAAAAGGTTTAGTGATTTGTTGTGTTGAATGGAGTCTCTTAACAATTGTCGGTAATTAAAATCCTTGCTGACACTCCCCTGGTTTGCTTGCTGTGATCCATATATCCACAGGTTCGCCCATGCGAATGATGTCTCCTCGACTATAATCCGGAGATTGTTTCCAAACATAAGCTGCTGTACTATCTTTGACCGTCTCATCTGCAACAATAGAACCTATATTAAGATTGTATCCCTGTATCTGAAATTTAGCTTCTTCCAGTGTCTGACAAACCAATTTGGGAACCACCATAGACGAACCGCTTCCTTCTGCAACTACTAAAGTAAGCTCAGAACCTTTAGGAATTTTCAAAATAGTTTTCTTGGATTCAGGGCGTTGAAGCTTCTTCCCGTCATACTTAACTTGTAAAACGGTATTCCGGGCTGGGTCAGGCTTATATTCAATTTTTTTATTGACAGAAAAACCTCTGGCTCTTAATAATCGCTTGGCAAAGCTCAAATCTTTTCCCCATATATCGGGTACATTAACTGGCGGCGGAACACTGGCATTGACCGTAAGGTATACTTTCCTGCTTTCTTTTACTTTAGAATTAGGGGAGGGGTCTTGCTCCAGAATGGTGAATGGTTTTTTATCGGGGAAATACAGTGAATCAATAACAAATAATTCGATATGCTTCCCTTTCATTTGTTCCTGAGCCAGCTCAAAGGACTGACCACGAAGATCTGGAAGTGTGATAGATTCTCCATGCTTGGTATAAATATCTAAAAATTTAAATACCACAAACAGTAAAACTGCCATAATACCCAGAGCAAAGACAAAGTTCTTCAAAAATACCCGACTGGACAGGAAATATCCAGTCTCTATAAAGAATCTTTTAAACCAGTTTAATATTTTGTTTATCATTTTGTTGTGTTGATGTGTTATTGTGTTATCGTATTATTGTGTTATTGTTGAACGATAACACTTTAACACGCTGGCACTATAACACTTCAATTAACTTAATCGCTCAATCAACCTAGATCACTCAGTTCTCATTCCATACTCCAGAATACGATCAATAAAATCATAAGGCTTATAGCCATTTATAGCTGTCTGGTGGAAAATACAGGTTGCCGGTGTCATACCGGGCAGTGAATTTATTTCAATAATAATAGTTTCTACTTTTCCATCTTCGTAAATGCGAACGAAGGCATCTATACGTGCATAACCCTCTACATGGAGTATACGTGCAGCCTTTTCGAGGTCGGCTTTTACCTGCGCCGCAATATACGTATAATCCTGCTCATTATCAGCAAATCGGGCAGGGGTGATATTTTGTCCTTCACCTGCCAGAAATTTTTCTTCTAATGATAATATCTCACCTTCTGATAAAGCTTCTGAGGGTTCAAATAATTCATACTCCAACTGACCATTAACCCGACGTGTTAGCAAACCGCCGGTGATCTCCAGAAAATGCTTTGCACCTTTGGCATCTATCAGTGTTTCAATAAGTGCCTGTTGTTTCTGTGGAAATTCCTCTTTGGGTAGTAGTTTTAAAATAGCGGCATCCTGTTCAGACACAAATTCTTCGGTTTCCTTACGGAAAATAGCCCTTAAATAAGCGACCATCTGGTCACGGTCTTTGATTACTTTGACGGCTGAACTGCAACCGTCGTCTACTGGTTTTGCGATAAGCGGATACTCAAACTGAGCTTGTATATTGCTGATACATATTCTGGCATCTGATTCAAAATCAGACTTTTGTATTAGTAATTGATGGGCTACTGTAAATCCGGCAGCCTTGAGTTTTTGAAGGGTCTCGTATTTGTTGATAGTGATATTGGAAGAATGAGGAGGAGAGCCGTTATAAGGTAACCCTAATGTATTAAAAATCCCCTGTAATGTTCCATCTTCTCCAGGTCTTCCATGTAAGGCTATAAAGGCTGCATCCGCCATGTTTTTCAGTTCCTCATACGACAATTTCTTGGGTTGAAAAACCACATTTGAAGAAGCATATTTACTAGTCAGTCGGGCGCATTGTTGTTTGATAGATTCAACAACCGGATGCTTTTGATAGGTATATATTTTGTCCCTGATATCGTCTGCATTATCTTTCAATAGCAGGTTGATAGGGATTTGGTATAACTGAATATCTTCACTATTTCCCGTAAGGAAAACAGGAATTGGTTCATACTTATCGGAACTGGCTAGTTTTTCATAAATATTCCGCCCGCTTTCCACCGAAATATGTCGTTCGGAAGAATAGCCTCCCAGAATAACCGCAATTTTTTTCTTTTGAGTTTCCTCTGTTCTCAAGGAATTGATCTGTTGGTCAAGCTCATGGAGCAGGATGTCAAAGTTGTTGATTTCCAGTGTCGTAGCAATGCGTTCCTGTAAAGAAGCCCGGATAATATAGGTCAGGAACTGAGAAGGATTAAGCCCGATCTCTGCTGCCTGATGAAAGAAAAAAGAAGAGGGTAGCATCCCCGAAGTTGTATTCGGGTCATTCAGATAAATAGTACCATCCGCCTTAATAAAACCATCAATGCGGGCATAGGTATTGAATTCCAGATAATTGAAAAGTCGCTCACATTCCTGACGAATCTCATTGATCTGAGCATCGGGGAGACGAATAGGCGTTTCTTTGCGAGATAAGCCGGCAAGGTATTTAGAGCGATAGTCGAACACCTCTTTACCTTTTATGATCTCGGTAGGTGGAAGGGCTACTACAGAGCCGTCTTCCTGACGGAGTACAATACAGGAAAACTCTTGTCCGTCAATAAATTCTTCGGCTATAACGATCTGCTCAGTCAGATGACCTTCCAGTATGATCGTTTGATTGCCTTCGGCAAAATAGGTGTTCAAAAACGTCAGTAGATCCTCAGGATGATAGATCGTTTTTTCACCAGCGTCTAGCGGAAAACCGATGCCTTCACGTATGTCGCCCAATTTTCTTAGAAAAACGACTTTTTCTTCATCAGAATAAGCTGTCCATTGATCATCAGTAATCTGTTCTCTGAAAAAGGCATCATTGACAGCCTTAGAAAAGCCAGCTTCACCAATACTTTCGTCTATAATAGCAACACCAATGGAAGAACCCTGATTAGCTGGACGAATAACGATCGGGAAACCCGTAGTAGCTATAACTTTTTTGTATGTTTCATGGGTATCAGCATTGATCCAGTCTGCCCGCTTGATTTCCATGATATTGGGGCATGGAAAACCGCCGGCACTCATGATCTTTTTTTGAAATGCTTTGTCCATACCGATACTGGAAGCACGAATGCCACTGCCGGTATATGGAATACTCAGACTTTCCAGCAAACCCTGTATTTGTCCGTCTTCACCAAAATTACCATGGAAGGCAAGGAAAGCAAAATCCATCAGTTCTGGTAGCTCGCTAAGCTGTACTGGTTTGCCTACTTTTTGCATCAAAGCCTGATAGTCTTTATCAGACAAATCGGCAATGCTTTCTATGTATATCTGAAATTCATTAATTGATGGAGGAAGGCTACTGATCGGCGGATAAAAATCGCGAATAGTGCCTTTATAAATATATTGCCAGTCCAGCAAAATAAAATTACGTTGGCTATCGACAAAGAGTGGTACAGGCTCAAAGAGTGTTTTGTTGAGATTGTCGTAAACCGTTCTTCCTCCGGCAAAGGAAATTTCCCGTTCACGGGACGGACCGCCAAATATAATTCCTACTTTCATGGATGATGAGTGATAAATGCTGAATTTTATGGCGCAAAAATAGCTTTTTTAAAGCATAGAAGGGTATAGATTAACAGCAATTTAACGGAGGGCTTGGTTCTGGGGAGTATTAAGTGATTGCTTATTGGATTGATTTGGTTAATTGAGCAGATTAAGTAATTAAACACGTTCTAATACATCCAATCAACTAGTATGATCTGCAATGATCAGCCATTTGCCTTTTATTTTTTTGACAATGAGTAGAAAATGTCCTTCGAGGTCATCCATTTCTTTGCGGGCGAGCATAAACTTACCGGTGACAGAAACCACTTTCCGACTTTGTGCAGTAACATCAATAAGCTCAAAACTGAGTTTGCCCATGGCTGCTGTGTCAGGATAAGCTTTTTTATAATTATCCAGTGTTTGTTGCCAGCCATAGGTCACCCCTCTGGAGCCGATGAATTGTAGTTTGTCGGATTTCCAGTATCCTTCCATGAAGGCATTAATGTCGCCTTTATTCCAGTCTTCAGATTGTACTTTCAATAAGGTTTTGACTTCCTCAATGGCTTTATTAGATTGGGCTTGCAGTGGCATATAAAATAGTATACAGATAGATAGAAGAAATAAGTTTTTCATACAAACAAAATTAGTAGTTTTATTTACTCATTTAGAAAATTGAATAAAGCCTGTGCAGTTTCTTCTGGTTTTTCTACCATGGGGACATGTCCTACATCTTCATAGACAATTAATTGACTGTTTTCAATATCGTGTTTGAATTTCATGGCATCTACATAGTGGATGACTTTGTCTTTTTGCCCCCAGATAATGAGGGTAGGATGGCTAATATTTTTAATTTGGTCTGTATTGGCTTTGGGAGATTGGGTAGCATATTTGATAAGAGAAGCCAGATTACCTTCACGATTAGCAAGTCCGTAATAGCGATTCACCATAAAATCATTGACAACCGATTTGTCTTCAAAAGCATTCATCATCAGGTTTTTGACAATGAAGCGGGGAATACCTTTAATCAATAATTTTTTGAAGAATGGCTTACTGGCATAATCGACGGTCTTGGGGCGAGTGCCGTCACCAAAATAACCGGCGGAGGCTATGAGTACCAGTTTTTTCACTCTTTGCGGACAAACCAATGAAAATTCCCAACTTACCCAGCCACCAAATGAGTTGCCAATCATATAGCATTTCCCGACATTAAGCCTGTTTAAAAATGCCCGCATAAAAATATTGAAATAGCGTACATTCAAATGTCGGCGCGGAGGTATATCTGATAAGCCAAAGCCTGGTAAATCCATTGAAATCACCCGATATCCTTTTTTGATGAGCAGTTTACTCCATTTGCTCCAGGTATGTAACGAAGCTCCAAAACCATGTAATAATACAATCGGTTCTCCTGCTCCCTCATCTCTGTAGTGAATGCGAAGCCCACCAATATACATGAATTTGGACTTATAGCTGGTGAATAACTCGTCTGCCTGTTCTTTGGTTAAAATATGATTGCCATAGCCGCCCCTTGCCGCAGAATATACATATATCCCGGCAGACATAAAGGCATCCATGATGTACTTACGCATGAAGTATTAAATTTGATGAAGTTGAAATGTATAGGCTTGGTAAAGGTATTAATGTATTGGATAATCAGCAAATATTATTCCGCTTTAGAAGGAATAAAAATTATAATTTCCTTATCATTACATGGTGAATTTAGAACTTTATAGCGTCTTATTAATGTCATCAAAAAACAAATTATCCGAAAAGGGACTATTAGAACAATGGAATTTATTTGTTGAAACAAATGATTCAGCAGCATTCAACACTATAGCCAGTCAATTGCATGATGATCTATTGAATTATGCAATTGGAAAAGTGAGTTCAATACCTCAGATAGATGCACAAGACATTGTACAGGAGGTTTTTATTAAACTATGTAAAGGCAAATATAAAATAGAAAAGAGTGTTAAAGGTTATCTTTTGTTCATGGTAAATACCAAATGTATGGATGAACTGCGTAAACACAAAGTACCACAATCTGTACCTTCCTTTGAAGAGCCTGCTGGATTAGCAGAAGATAAACTTAGAGAGATTGATGAACAGGCTAAGAAATGTTTATCAAAAGATCAGTATGATTTTTTTTATAATTATTGTAATGCCTACATAGCGGCCATTGAAGATGGTGGAGAGACCGCATATGAAAGACTCGTTGAAATATATGGATTCACCCTGGAACATGCAAGAAGGAAGAAACAAACTGTTACTCAAAAGCTTATCCGATGCATGAAAAAACTCGAACAATCTAAATTTAAAAATGACTGAATACGATAAACATAACTTATTCGAGACAGAACTTATTCTGGATTATTTGGATGGTATCCTGCTCAGTGATTTGCAGCAATTGATAAATGAAGAATTGAAAGCTTCAGAAGCTTTTAAAACCTTTGTCGAAGGAGTAAAAACGACTTATCAAGAAGCTGGAAACGACAGAGTACTTATGCAAAAAAACATGGATAAAGCTAAAGTCAGAACATTAGAGAAACTGAGTTCATTATTTCCACAGACAACTTTTTCTATTCAGGATGCAATAGATTATACCAGGGAACAACTTATCAGGTTTTTTACCCCTGTACCTCTATTTGACTTGGCTTTAACTACTCGTGCCAGTTCATTACTAAAAAAACCTGAACAGGATACAGACGCTACAGGAAGTTTAATCCTTGAATTTCATCATATTATCCCCGATTTTATTGAATGTGCCATAGTTGGTAATGACAAAGAAGAGTTGGTCAGTTATATGATTCCGCCAGATATAAGTCAATATATTATCGATACAAGTATGCTTGATCCCGGAGTTTATTATCTTGATCTTGTATTGGGAGATCATCAGGAAATGCTTCGGTTTTATATTGAAAAACATTTAAAGCCCAATTAGGAATTAAATACTATTCCCCAATCAATTGGTAACCAGACCAAGCCATTGGTGTCACATCTTTATTGGCTATTAAATTGAGTTTTGCCTGTCGTAATGCAGTACCAATATGTTGACTATCATTTAAGTGTAACTGATAGAAGTCTGTCATCAGTTGGGCTGCTAGTTTATCTGGCACCTTAAAAATAGTAGAAATCACATTTTGAGCACCAGCAGCTAGAAAACCACGATTCAAAGCCAGCATACTTTCTCCCTTTCGATATTGCCCCAATGCTGTATTGCAACAACTCAAAACCACCAAAAAAGCACTTAGGCGAAGTATTTGTATATCCCCCACCGTCAATCTCGTATCTTTATCCTCGGAAGAGGAAAACTGTATATAAGAATCTTCTTTATAAAACCCATGTGCCGCCACGTGTAAATATTTAGTCTTCGGACTATTATTGATAAAAGCTTCTTTAGATGCCTGACTATTGATATAAATACTCGTTTTTTTAGTGGAAAACAGACCCGATATATTCCTGACCTCTTCTTTAGCAAAGGGCAACTCATAACATATACCATTCGAGTCTCTGTAAGTACTGTAATAGCCTCCTCTATTTTGATGTTCAGATATTTCACCGTCATAAGTAGGTGCAAAACCAGCAAAATCATGCTGATATTTATCTGGTAAGTATTGTTTGTTTAGCCCATGCTGCCAGAGCGTCGTAGAAAAATGATACCTTATTTCATAGTTGCGAATCAGATAGGGCAGAACATGAAAATCTACTGTATCGGTATATTCTGCTGTACATAGTGCTTCAAAAGGAAGTTTGGCAAATTCCCCGTCAGGACAGACAATCAGTTCAGTGACTCTCTCATTTTTTACAACAGGAGCAATGAGTTTTTCATATAACAGATAAGCCTTTTTCTGATAGTGGTGGGGTTTAGTACGAATATTGATAACCAATTTATTAAAAGCACTAATATTATCTACCAAGCTGCTGGACTCACCTAAGTCACCCATATCTCTAGTATGTGAGCTGATCTTAAAATAATACGTTCGCTTTTCACCGATGAAGTAACTGACCAGTAGCTGACCTTTCTGTAAATGTTTCTGTAAAACCTCTATACTTACCGGGGCAGTATTGTATTTAAGTTGGTAATAATCTGGATATTGTTGTTCAAGTTCACGAATAAAATTATCGAACTCACTGTTCAATTCAAACTGTTCCTGTTGGTAGTTTTTTTTGACTTCATCGGTCAAATTTTTTCTGAGTATGGTATTGAGCACATTTAATCTGAACAAGAAGTCTTGCTCTTTTTTCTGTAGCTCATCAGGAATACCTGTACTAGTTATGGCGTTTTGGTGTTGCACTTCATGCAATAGCAGGATAGATTTACTTTTTTCAGCAAAATAGAATGTGGTCTGCAAATACTTGGCCTGCTGCGTTTCCTTATACAAACTATGAGCTATTCCAATTCCTTTTTCGTAAATATCTTTTGCTTGTTCTGCAAGTAGTAGTTTGTATTCATAGGTTTTGTAACTGCGTCTTATCTCGTCAATACTGTTATCTATGGTACAAATAAGTGCTAGGCTTTCTTCCAGTTCTTTATCTGCCAAAAGCATGTCCGCCTTGAAGTTTAATGCTTCAATTTTCCATTGTTCAGCGTGAGCTAGTTCGATAGCCTTATCAATAAATCTCAGTGATTTCTCCTTATTACCTTCGGAAAAAAATATTTGAGCAGCTTTAAAGTAAGCTCTTGGCAGATAAGCATGCCATTGTTGATACTCTTCATCCAGATTATCTAGTAATTGTATATTTTTTTTAGCCTGTTTAATATCTCCTGTTGCATGATAATATTTTATAAAGCTATATAGAGACCTTAGTTGTTGATCCAGATTTTTCTGAGCAACTGATTCAGCCTGTTGGAAATAATCCAATGCCTTATGATATACTTCTTTTTCCAGATAAGCTGTACCAAGATTGATAAGCGGGAAAAACAGATTAGGATGTGAAGTGGGAAGAAGACCAATACACGCATTACCTCTTTCAATAGCAGTTTCATAGTTTCCTATCCTTATATAAAGGCTGCAAAGGTTATTGTGTAAAGCTGCCAGACTACTATTATACTCAGGAACACCTTTATCTACTTTAGATAATTCACGTTCAGCCTGTAGATAATAATGTAAAGAATTTTCCCAATCTCCCATTTCATCATAAGCCAGCCCTATGCCATAATAGGCAGTCATCCGCATAGTCCCATCAGTATCATCCGTAATACTAATTAAATATTCATATTTATCAATTGCTTCCTGAAACCTATACAGGCGATTCAGACTATAGCCAAGATAGTCATTGATTTTAATAAGGGTATCATCAGGTGTTTTCCAGCCTGCAAGATGAATCTCTTCCGCATGAAATGAGCAGTCCAAAGACCACTGGGTATTGCTTAGTTTATACTCCGTAATATCAGCTAAACCCAGAAAAATATCTATCAGTTCAGCTCCGTATTCACGAAAGCAGGAAAGACTTTCTTTGCCTTTTAGTAATTTTTTTTTGGCTTCCAATGATGTAGTATATCCGCCTTTATAGTCTTGATTTTTAATGGCTTGCCGAGCATCTTCGATAAGTTTTTTAATGGTTAGTGAAGGCATGTTTGGGAATTTTTTTATTCAAAAAAGGTGAATTGGTGCTTTATATCCGTCTTGTTGGCGAAGATATAAATATTTATCATTTCTAAATAAAAAATTATGAACGCAAAAAAAACAATTATTGCAATCAAAAAAACACATTTTTTTACTTCAAAAATTAATCACATGAAAATCAGAATTTTACTATTCGCTACTTTTTGTTTATTGATGGGACTGCATGGCTTTGGGCAGACTGAAAGCGAACCTAATAATAATTTCGGCAATGCCAATGATTTAACTTTCACTAATCTCATCACTTCAGTTGAGGGTACAATAAGTACTGCTAATGATTATGACTACTACAAAGTCGAAATTCCGAGAGCTGGTGTTTTTATTGCGGATGTCACTGATGTTCCTCCTAATATTGATATGTATCTCACACTTTACGATGATACACAAGCTGAGCTTGAAGCTAGTACTGCCAACCCTGGAGTATCAGTAAATATGGAGTTTTTAGTCTGTGAACCTGGAACATATTACTTTAGGCTTATAGATAGGTACTTAAATGCCTCTAATCCAGACTTATATAATTTTACAGTTGCATTTGATACTACTGATGTCTATGAATGTAATAATGACTTTGGTTCTGCTACCTGTATAGATTTAGATCAAAATATACAGGCTGCTATATGGACTATTGGAGATTTTGATTTTTACAAGGTAGAAATTCCAAGAGCTGGTGTTTTTGTTGCGGATGTCACTGATGTTCCTCCTAATATTGATATGTATCTCACACTTTACGA
>JAHDFX010000010.1:47748-52926 GCA_020627965.1 Saprospiraceae bacterium
TGTGAACCTGGAACATATTACTTTAGGCTTATAGATAGGTACTTAAATGCCTCTAGCTCAGACCTGTATAATTTTACAGTTGCATTTGATACTACTGATGTCTACGAATGTAATAATACATTCGGAACAGCTAGTGAAATAAATGTATGCGAAACCATTAATGGGGCTATATATAGTACAGGTGACGTTGATTATTACATTTTTGAAGCAATAGAAAATGTAGATATAAATATTGAGTTTTATGATATAGCGTCAGAAATTGATCCGACAATCAGAGTTTATGATAATTCTTTAAACCAAATCGCAACTGAAAGTGGCAATAATGGACAAGGTTTATATTTATACTATACTCCATCTTATTCGGGGCAATATTATATTAAAATAGAAGACTCATGGAATAATGATAGTAGCCCTGAATTATATTCACTCTATTTAAACGAGGATGGATGTTTAACAAATACAGAAAACTATGAGACACCAACTGACTTTCACATCTATCCCAATCCCACAAGCTCAAACATCACCATAGAACTGCCTGGCAGCAATACACCAACACAAATCAGTATCACAGACATTAATGGCAGGCTATTGGTCAGTAAAGAGACTACTGGAGAAGAACAATTATCACTGAATATCGGGCATTTACCCAATGGTATCTATCTGGTGACCGTAGTAAATAATGCTCATACCACAACACAAAAATTAATCAAAAGCAGCAGATAGCCCCTGTAACACTGGAAAATACGATAAAGCCCTTCTCTTATTCCAAAAAGAGAAGGGCTTTTTTCTAAAAAGTCTATTGCTCCTCAAACCAATGCGGAGCATTGTCAATATCAATACTTCACCAAAGTAACATCACCTTTATACATGATAGTTACCCCATCAATAAACTCAACCTCGGCATAGTAAACAAACACAGCCGGATTCATCGGTTGACCTCTGAAAGTACCATCCCAGCCGAAGCTTGGATCATTAGGCTGGAAGTCTTTAGCTTCATAGATCAATTCACCCCAGCGATCATAAACCCTGTATAGGTTGACCTGTGCCACGCCTTGTCCACTAAAAATCATGTGTTCATCATTCGTTCCATCATTGTCTGGAGAGAAGACATTCGGAATGAAAATATCACGATTCTTATCTACTTCGATATTGATCTCATCAACAGCTGAACAACCATTTGCATCAGTGATGACAACCGTGTATGTAATATCATCTACCGGCATCACCCAGGGATCCTGACAATCTGTACAGCCGAGGAAAGCATCCGTCGGTGTCCAACTGAAGCCTAGTGAATCAGCAGTATTAACGACTGCATACAATTGCGTGCTATCACCCAATTCAATGATAATATCCACACCTAAGTCAACTTCCAGTTCAAATGGCTCGAATACATTGACATCCTCTGCAAATTCACAACCATTGGCATCTTGTACATAGACGGTGTAATTGCCGCCTGCCAATCCGGTAAACAAGGTATCTATTGTGAAATTCTCTCCATCTAATGAGAAGACATATGGAGACATACCACCCGAAACAGCATCAATACTGATCGTTCCGTTTTCATCACCATAACAACTTACACCATTGGCAGTAATTACCATGACGACTTCGTCAGGTTGTCCTAATGTAACATCTGTCGTGCTGGTACAACCATTAGCATCCGTAACACTTACTGTGTATGTACCTGCGGTCAATCCGCTTATGTTTTGCGTATTGGCTCCATTATTCCATGCATAGGTATAACTTGGAGTACCACCCATTGGCTCTACAGAAATACTTCCATCATCAGCACCGAAGCAGCTCGGCTCAGTACTGGATGAAGTCAAGGTAATTGGTGTGTCTGGCTGAATAACGGTTACATTGATCGGTGCTAAAGCACAACCATTTGCATCCGTAATAAGGACAGTATATGTATCTGCACTCAAGCCTGTTGCCGTTGCTGTATTTTGAACTGGTATGGTATTCCATTCGTAGCTATATGGAGGCGTACCACCACTAGCAGCGGCTGTTGCTGTACCATCATTTCCACCAAAACAAGTCACTGGAGTAGAACTTACACCAGCAGGAACTAGTGGAGTTGGACTATCAATATTTACTGCATCGGTAATGATACATCCATTGGCATCTGTTACCGTTACAGTGTGCGTGCCTGCGTTCAGGAATGTAGCCGGATTGGAAGTTTCGCCATTATCCCATAAGTAAGAATATGGCATTGTACCACCAGTAACATTGGCTGTAGCCTGACCATCATTTCCGCCAGCACAAGAGACGGATGTGCTGGTTGTATTAATGGCTAATACAACAGGTTCACTGATGGTTATATTATCAATTGCAGTACATCCATTGGCATCCGTGGCTGTTACGATATAAAGCCCGCCTGGAACGCCATTGATTGTATTACCTCCCGTACCATTACTCCATGTATAAATATATGGAGCTGTACCACCGTTGGCATTTGCACTGGCAGCACCATCGCTAGCACCATTACAAGTTACATCCTGAATCAGGGTAGCGGTAATGGATAGGGCAGGAGGTTCAGTGACCGTTGCGCTGGCAGTAACAGAACATCCATCTGCACCTGTAACCGTTACATCGTAGTTTCCTGCACACAGATTCGTCGCCGTTTGTCCGTTCTGGCTATTCGACCATAGATAAGTAAATGGAGGAACGCCACCACCAACACTGACTGTAGCCGATCCGTCGCAAACACTATTACAATTTACATCATTGGTAGTAATACCGTCCAGTATCAATGTTGGTGTACTTGGAATATTTGTGCTGGCTGTCGTACTACAACCGTTAACATCGGTAATCGTCACAGTTGCTGCTCCAATACACAGGTCAGTTGGGTCTTCAGCGGTATTACCATTTGACCAGTTGTAAGTATATGGAGGCGTACCACCTGAAACATTCAAGTCAGCCGAGCCATCGCATGCAGCACAGCCTGAAGGAGTCACTGCATCAACAGTAGCTATAATGTTACTTAATGGTTCTGTAATGCTTACACTATTAGTCGATTCACATCCATTAGCATCCGTTACGGTTACAATGTGAATACCGCCATTGAGCATAATTGCTGTGGCTGCCATTTCTCCATTATCCCATTCGTAAGTATAAGGAACAGTGCCACCTGAAGGAGTTACTGTAGCTTGTCCGTCGCTATTGCCGGCACAACTGACATCCTGATCATTCGTAGTAGATGTATTCAATGCAGTTGGTTCTGTAATAGTAATGTTATCTGCCAAAATACAGCCCGAAGCATCACTAACAGTTACTGAGTATGTACCTGCACACAGGTTAGAAATAGTAGCTGTGGTTTCGCCATTATCCCAAATGTATACATAAGGCATTGTACCACCAGAAACATTGACTGTTGCCTGAGCAGTACACTCGCTATTACAAAGTATACCTGTATCTTCATTTATACTATCAATGACTAAAGTAGATATATTGCCAATATTGACATCAGCAGTTGTTGTACATCCATTGTCATCAGTAATTGTTACCGTATTAATACCTGAACATAAGTCAGTTGGATCTTCGGTATTATTACTGTTGGACCATTCGTAAATGTACGGTGCTGTACCACCTGTTACATCAATATCAACTGTACCATCACAAGCTGTGCAATTTGCATCAGTAGTGCTTAACACATTTATCACAATAGCACTTGATTGTCCAATATTAACATCCGTAGTAGCTGTACATCCATTATCATCTGTAATGGAGACGATGTGTATGCCAGCAGTCAGCATAGTAGCAGTTGCGGTCATTTCACCATTATCCCATTCATAAGTATATGGTGCTGTACCACCTGTTGTATTAGCAGTTGCAGAACCGTCATTACCGCCATCACAACTAACACCGGTATCTTCTATTGCTGTAGGCATTAATTCATCAGGCTCACTGATCGTTACATTTCCGACTCCAGTACAACCATCGGCACCGGTTACAGTTACGTTAAATGTACCTGCGCATAAATCTATAGCTGTATCTGTTGTTTGTCCATCCTCCCATAAGTATGAGTATGGAGGAACACCATCAGTTGCAATCACCGTTGCCTGTCCATCGCATATACCAAAGCAAGTAGCATCATTATCCACGTTCGTACTGATGGTCAATGGAGTAGTACCAGGAACATTAGCCGAAGCAGTTGCTGTACATCCATTGGCATCCGTTACCGTAATATTGCTTACGCCAATACAGAGATCAGCAGGCATATCCGAAGTATTGCCATTCGACCATTCATAGGTATAAGGAGCAGTACCGCCAGTCACAGTAGCCGCAGCTGAGCCATCACAAGCCACACAGCCCGAAGGTGTGATGTTATCTATGCTTATCGCAATGGCGTCAGTAGGCTCGTTTATAGTTGCCGAAGCAGTAGTAGTACATCCATTATCATCAGTTACCGTAACTACGTAAGTTCCAGTAGTTAAGCCTACTGCGACATCTGTCAATTGTCCATTATCCCATTCGTAAGAGTAAGGAGCAGTTCCATCAGAAGCAGTTACCGTTGCCGTTCCATCTGATCCGCCATTACAACTTACATCTGTAGCACTGCTTACTGCTATTAGTACAGTTGGTTCATTAATCGTAATGCTTGCAACTGTTTCACAACCATTAGCATCCGTTACGGTTACATCATAAGTACCAGCACATAATCCAGTCGGGTCTTCAGTACCATCTAAAGTATCATCACTCCAATCGTAAGTGATCGGTTCGACTGAGTTGGTTAATGCTAAGTCAATAGCTCCATCGCAGATGCTATTACAGCTGATGCTTTGCGTTTCAGTTATCGTAGCGGTTACCGCACAACCTGGCTCATTGATCGTAAATGAGCAGTTTTCGGTACAACCGTTGGTATCGGTAACAGTTACTGAATAGTTACCCGCTTCTAGTCCTGTAATGGCATTATCACCAGTAGTGCCGGCTTGTGTACCTGTCATCTGTCCATCCCAGTCGATGGTGTAGTCCGGTGTACCGCCGGTGATATTGATATTGGCTTCTCCGTCGTTACCACCGATGGTAGTTGCTGCGGAAGTTTCAGAGCAAGTCAGGACGATAGCATCCGGTTCAGTTAATGTGATACTGGCGATTGCCTGGCATCCATTAGCATCTGTTACCGTTACATCATAAGTTCCAGCGCATAAACCACTTGGGTCTTCTGTTCCATCTAAA